>JAPOZD010000274.1:0-1427 GCA_026706245.1 Alphaproteobacteria bacterium | reverse complement strand
GGCTGTTTCACCACCGTGATCGGGCCGGTCAACCGCTTCGTCTTCCTGCGCGGCTATGACGACATCGACGCCCGCGACACGGGCCAGGCGGCGCGGGCGAAGGACCCTGAGTGGCAGGAGTTCCGGAAGGAGGCCGGCGCGCTCGGGGCGCTGAAACACCAGGAGAGCAAGTTCCTCCGCCCGACCGCTTTCTCGCCCGTGCAGAGCGAGGCCGACCTGCCGTTCGAGCGCACCCTTCCCGGCGCCGGCATGATCGTGGACCACCGCACCTACGACATGCATCCCGGCAAGGGCGGCGCCTGGCTCGACGCCTACCGGGATGTCGGCCTCGCCGTGCAGCGCCGCCATCTGGGCCAGCTGCTCCTGTTCGCCACGACCGAGGTCGGCCCGATCAACCAGGCGGTCTTCATGTGGGCCTATGAGAGCATCGGCGACCGCGAGCGCCGGCGGGCCGGCATGGAACAGGACCCGGGCTGGGCCGCATTCCGCCTGCGCCACCAGCCCTTCCTCGCGCTCAAGCAGCAGACGAACCAGCTCCTGGAGCCGACGGCCTTCTCGCCCGTCCGCTGAACGGCGGGCCCCGGCGACGTGTCATGGAATGTCATGCGATGTCATGTTCTCCATGCGCGGGGGACATGCCCTGTAGCCTGTCCGCGCATAACGCTCCGTTCATGACTCTTCCCTTCCGCCTGCGGGCTGGCGCAGCCGCATAGTCCCTATCCGTCGCCCCGGACGGCGCGCCAGCGCCGATCCAGGGCCTCGCGCGCAGCCACAGCCAAGCTGCATGAGGCCCCGGATCGCCCTGCGGGCGTCCGGGGCGACGATGGGGGCACGCGGGCGCGGTCGTCCTCCGGCGGCGGTCCGGTGCTCATGTCTTCCACATAGGCTTCGGCAGCGGGCTCCAGCCTTTCGGCCAACAGCGCCGCCAGTTGGGGGTCGGTTGCGGTCATCGTCTCTCCTTTCCCGACGGGGAGCGGGTCCCTTTTCCGCGCGTCATCGCGCGCAGGCGGGCGTGCGCGTCGGCGCCGGCGCGGTTCGCGCACCTGATTGCGCGCGCGAGGCAAAGGGCGCACGTCTCCCGTCGGCTTCTCACGGGTTTTCAGAAATGGTGCCGCCCGGCCGCGCGGCACCCGGGGATGCGGCTCCGGATTCCGCTTCCCTCGGGACCATCATACCACAATCCGCCAGAAGTCAAGTTCATATCGGGAACAAAAGTCAGGAATATCAGAAATTATTCAGAATAAGTGGATGGAGGCTAACCTCCCCCGTAAGCGCGGCTACGGGATTCACACATCTGGCTTCGCCCCGTATCCGGCCCGCAGCGCGGGCCTTTGCCCCCTTTTCGTCGCCCCGGCCTTAATCCGGGGCCTCGCCCGGCCGCGCGAAGCCGCCCCCAAGCGTCGTCCCGGACGGCGCGGAGCGCCGAT
>JAPOZD010000224.1 GCA_026706245.1 Alphaproteobacteria bacterium | reverse complement strand
AAGAGAAGATGACTATATTCAATCGGTTGCGATATTTCAATGGAAGATATGACATACTGTTTGACAGCGTTTCTGTCGAAGGCTGGCAACAGCGACGCCGCCACCGCTCTTACCCCATGCGGACGAGGCGGGCGGCGTAGAAGCCGTCCATGCCGCCGCGGTCGGCCAGCATGGAGGGCAGCGTGCGCAGCGCGCCGTCGGGCGCTGCGGCTTCCGGCAGCGCCGGGAAGGCGACCGGCTCCAGCGCGAAGTCCGGGCGCTCCGCGAGGAAGGCAGCGATGCGCTCAGGCCCTTCCTCCGGCTCCAGCGAGCAGCAGGCATAGACCAGCCGCCCGCCCGGCGCGGTGGCACGGGCCGCGCCCGCCAGCAGGCGGTCCTGGAGCGCGGTCAGCCGGTCGAGCCGCCGCCCGGCGCGGCGGTGCATTATGTCGGGGTGCCGGCGGATCGTGCCGGTGGCGCTGCAGGGCGCGTCCAGCAGCACCGCCGGGAAGGGCCTCTCCGGGCGCCACTCGGCGGCGTCCGCCTCGACCCACTCGGCCTCCAGGCGCAAGCGGGCGAGATTGGCGCGGGCCGCGTCCAGCCGCTCCGGCGCACGGTCCAGCGCCGTCACCCGCGCCCCGGCCGCGGCGAGTTGCGCGGTCTTGCCGCCGGGCGCGGCGCAGAGGTCCAGCACGCGCTCGCCGGCGACCGGGCCCAGCATCCGCGCCGGCAGGGCGGCCGCCATGTCCTGGACCCACCAGCCACCTTCCTCGTAGCCGGGCATGCGGCTGACGGCCCCCGGCCGCTGGATGCGCAGCGAGCCGGTCGGCACGGTCTCGCCCTCCGGCAGCGGCCCCGGCGCATCCGGCTGGCGGATTGTGAGGTCGAGCGGCGCTTCCCCGAGATGCGCTTCGGCAACGGCGCGGGCGGCGGCCTCGCCATAGGCCGCCTCCCAGCCCGCCATCAGGCGCGGCGGCGTGTTCAGCCGGGCGGCGTCCTGGGCTTCGACCAGGGCCGGTCCCTCCCGCACGCAGCGGCGCAGCACGGCGTTGACCAGCCCCTTCATGCGCGCATCCGCCAGACCGACGGCGGTATCGACCGCCGCATGGGCCGGCACCTCGCCGAACAATATCTGCGCCATGCCGAGCATCAGCAGCAGCCGGGTCCGCTCCACCCGGCGGGGCAGGGGCCGGACGAGGAAGCGCGCCATCAGCGCCTCGATCTGGCCCGCGCGCCTGAGCGCCGTCGCGGCAAGGCGGCGCGCGAAGGCGCGCGTCTCCGGGCTTCCCCTCTCCGGCGGCGGGTCTTCGAGCGGGCGGCCCTCCAGCAGGACGGAAGCGAGCAGGTCGAGAGCGAGCGAGCGCGCCGCGCCGCCGCGTTGAACGCGGCGAACATCATCGATGGCGGCGTTGCCGCCGCCGCCGCTCACGCCCAAGGGCCCTTCCGGCGGGGCCCCTGCATCCAGGAGGCGCCGGTCGGGGCACCGCCCGACCGCCCGGCGGGGCGCGGCCGCTGCGCGCGAACCATGTCCCGGAGCGCCCGGACCCGGTTCGCGGTCGAGGGATGGGTGGAGAACAGCTTGTCGGCCCTGTGCGCGTGCAACGGGTTCACGATGAACATATGGGCCGTGGCGGGGTTGCGTTCGGCCGCATGGTTGTCGATGCGGGCTGCGCCCCGCTCCAGGCGTTCGAGCGCGGAGGCGAGCGCCAGCGGGTCGCCGCAGATGTCCGCACCCAGCCGGTCGGCCTCGTATTCGCGCGCCCGGCTGATCGCCATCTGCACCAGCATGGCCGCCATGGGCGCCAGGATCGCGACGAGCAGGGCGCCGGCGAAACCGAGCGGGCTGTTGCGCCCGCCGCCGAAGAACAGGCCGAAATTCGCGAGCATCGACACCGCGCCCGCAACCGTCGCAGTGATCGTCATGATGAGCGTGTCGCGGTTCTTCACATGCGCAAGCTCATGCGCCATCACGCCTTCCACCTCCTTGTGCGACAGGGTCTGCAGGAGGCCTGTCGTGGCGGCGACGGCGGCGTTCTCCGGGTTGCGGCCGGTGGCGAAGGCATTGGGCTGGTCGTTCTGGACGACATAGACGCGCGGCATCGGCAGGCCCGCCCGCTGCGACAGGCGCCGGACAGCGCCGTGGAGTTCGGGCGCGCGCCGCTCGTCCACCTCCTCGGCCCCGTACATGGACAGCAGCATCCGGTCCGAGTTCCACCAGGCGAAGGCGTTCATGCCGAGCGCGAAGACGAGCGCCAGCCCCATGCCGGCGGGGCCGCCCAGCAGGTAGCCGACGGCGAGGAACAGGCCGGTCAGGCCGGCGAGCAGGATCGCGGTTCGGGCGAAGTTCGGCATGGGGTGTCGCGGCTCTGCTTGGCAAGGGGCTCCAGCATGCCATATGTAGGAGCCATGTCGCGCAAATCACGCCCCGACGATCCGAGGACGCAAGACCCAGCGTCCGGCAATGAGCGCCCGCCGCCGCCGGAAGCCCCCGCCGGCGAGGTGCAGGACAAGCCCGAAAGGCCCGACCCGACGCGCTACGGCGATTGGGAGATCGGCGGGCGCTGCATCGACTTTTGAGCCCGCTCTGGCGGGTCTGGCTCACCGTCCCGGAAAACCGGACGGCGGCGGCCGAGCGCGTGCTCGAAGGCTGGGCCGACGCCGTTTCCGTGTTCGAACTCGCCTCGGCGGACAGGCCGCGGCCCGGCAGCCGCCTCCGAACCGGGGGATGGGCTGACGAGATCTGGCTGGCGGAGGTGTGCGTGGTGGAAGGCATTGCCGCGGCCCCGCCCGACATGGCCGCGCTTGCGCGCCGCGCGGCCGGGGACGGCCTGCCGGCGCCCGAGGCGGCGCCGCTCGCCGAGCGCGACTGGACGGCGGAAAGCCAGACAGGGCTGCCGGTGCGGCGCATCGGCCGCATCGCCCTGGGCGACCCCGGCGCGCGGCTGCCGCCAGCCCCGGTGCGCCTGCACATCGCCGCGGCAACCGCTTTCGGCACAGGCGCGCACCCCACCACCGAGGGATGCCTAGCCGCGCTCGACCGGCTCCGGCGCCGGACGGGGCCCGGACGGCGGCCGCGCGCCGTGCTCGATCTCGGCACGGGCACCGGCGTGCTTGCCTTCGCAGCGGCGCGCCTCTGGCCGGGCGTCCGCGTGGCGGCAAGCGATATCGACCCCGCCGCCAGCGTGCCTTTCGCCCGCAATGCCCGCGCAAACGGGCTCCGCCTCCGCGTCGTGCAGGCGGACGGGCCGGCGCATCCCGCGCTCCGCGCCGCCGCGCCCTATGACGCGATCCTCGCCAATCTCCTCTACCGGCCCCTGCTGCGCCTTGCGCCCGGGATCGCCCGCCTCGCCGCGCCGGGCGGCCTGGTCGTGCTGTCCGGCATCCTTGAACGCCAGGAACTGCCGCTGCGCCTCGCGCTGCGCCGGCAAGGCCTGCGTTTCCTTGGCTCGCGCCGCCGCGGCGGCTGGTCCACCGTCGAGGCGGAGCGTCCGCCGGGCAGGCGGGCAAAGCGGCGGAACAGTTGCCGACAACGGCCGTTCCGCCTATAACTCGCCCGACTATCGTTCAAATTCGCAGCGAGTGAAGCCCATGGCGCGCGTCACCGTCGAGGACTGTGTCCTCAAGGTCCCGAACCGTTTCGATCTTGTCATGCTCGCGGCGCAGCGCTCGCGCGACATCTCCGAGGGCGCGGAGATCACCCTGGACCGCGACAGGGACAAGAATCCTGTGGTGTCGCTCAGGGAGATCGCCGAGGAGACGGTCCCCCTCGACGAGCTCGAGGAAGGCCAGATCCGGCGGCTTCTGCGTCACCGCGAGGAAGAGGAAGAGCCGGGCGACGGGCTCGACATGCTGCCGGCTCCGGATGTTCCGGACAGGAGCCCGGCGGAGCAGGATCTCGACATCAGCTCGCTCATGCGCGAGGTGGCCCAGCAGGACGGCGAACTGCAGCCTCGCGACAACAGCTAGGACGTCATATGCGCAGGCGCTGCGGGATTTCCTGCCGCCGGGCGCGGTAGGCGCGTTCGGGTTCGCGGGATGCTCCGGCAGTACGAACTGATCGAACGCATCAGGGCATACGACCCCGATGCCGACGAACTGCTGATAAACCGCGCCTATGTCTATGCGATGATCCAGCACGGCCACCAGGTCCGTGCCTCGGGCGACCCGTATTTCTCCCATCCGCTCGAAGTCGCCGGGATTCTGGCTGACATCAAGCTCGACAGCGCCTCGATTATCACCGCCCTCCTGCATGACACGGTTGAGGATACCGACGCCACGCTTGCCGATATCCGCCGGATGTTCGGCAGCGAGGTGGAACGGCTGGTGGACGGCGTCACCAAGCTTTCCAAGATCGAATCCCAGTCCGCACACACCCGGCAGGCCGAAAACCTGGGCAAGCTGGTGCTCGCGATGTCGCAGGACATCCGGGTGCTGCTCGTCAAGCTCGCGGACCGGCTGCACAACATGCGCACGCTGCGTTTCATCGCCGGGGAAGAGAAAAGGCGCCAGATCGCGGCCGAGACGCTGGAGATCTACGTGCCGCTCGCCGAGCGGACCGGGATGCAGGACTGGAAGGAGGACCTGGCGGACCGGGCCTTTGCCGTGCTCCAGCCCGAGACCCACAAGAATATCTCAGAGGGATTCGAGCTGCTCGAGCGGGAAGGCGGCGGCCAGGTCGAAGGAATCATAGAAGCGCTGTCGCAGTCGCTTGAGGAGGCCGGCCTCAAGGCCGAGATCACGGGCCGGCGCAAGCGCCCGCATTCCATCTGGACCAAGATGCAGCGCAAGAAGACCGTGTCCCTGGAACAGGTCTCCGACATCATGGCGTTTCGCGTCGTCGTGGACTCCGCGATGCATTGCTACGAGGCGCTCGGGCATCTGCACGCCGCCTACCGCGCGGTGCCGGAGCGGTTCAAGGACTACATCTCGCTTCCCAAGGACAACGGCTACCGCGCCCTGCATACGGTGCTGACCGGCCCCGACGGGCACCCGATAGAGGTGCAGATCCGCTCTCGCGAGATGCACGAATTCGCCGAAAACGGCGCCGCCGCCCACTGGCTCTACAAGCAGGAAGGCGGCGGCGTGGACGGGCGGCAGTATGAATGGGTGCAGCAGTTCCTCGACATCCTCGAAAGCGCGTCGAGCCCGGAGGAGTTCCTGTCGCACACCAAGATGCAGCTCTTCCCGGACCAGGTGTTCTGCTTCACGCCCAAGGGCGACCTGAAGGCCCTGCCCGCCGGGGCGACGCTGGTCGATTTCGCCTATGCGATCCACTCCGAGGTCGGCGACCGCTGCGCCGGCGGCCGGGTCAACGGCCGGCAGGTGCCGCTGCGCACCGAACTCAGCAACGGGGACCGGGTCGAAATCGTCACCGCGAAGAACCTGCGCGTCACCCCGGAATGGGACCGGTTCGTCGTCACCGGCAAGGCGAAGGCGCATATCCGCCGCCATGAGCGCCTGCAGCGGCGTGAAGAGTTCATCAGGCTCGGCCGCCAGCTACTCGACTCCGAGATGCGCGACGCCGGGCACCCCTGGCGCGAGCGCCAGCTTGCGCCCGTCGCGCGCGCCCGCAGGCTCGAGTCGCCCGAGGACCTGCTCGCCGCAATCGGCGAAGGGCGGATCCCGGCGCGGGAAATCGTGCGGGCGCTTTATCCCGAGGCGCCGGTCGATCCGGACACCGAAACCGTGGTCTCCATCGAGCGCGCCCGGCGGCGGCGGGAAGGGCGCGCCGGGCCGCTGCTGGTCCGCGGCGTGATGCCGGGCCTCGCCACGCATTTCGCCCGCTGCTGCCACCCGATCCCGGGCGACCGGATCGTCGGCATCATCACCACCGGAAAGGGCGTGACCGTCCATACCGAGGAATGCCTGACGCTTGAGAGCTTTTCCCACACGCCGGAGCGCTGGATCGAACTCGCCTGGGAGAACGAGCCGGGGGAGGAGCAGCCGCGCCATGTCGGACGGATGCGCCTGACCGTGGCCAACAAGCCCGGCACGCTGGCGAATGTGGCATCCCTGATCGCAAGCAACCGGGCCAACATTTCGAACCTGAAATTCGTCAACCGCCAGACGGATTTCTTCGACATTCTGGTCGATGTCGAGGTCCTCAATACAAGGCAGCTCAACGACATCATGGCCGCCTTGAGCGCCCGGCCGGAAATCGCTTCGGTAAAGCGGGCGAAGCGCTGACGGCCATGGCGATCCTGGGGCGCAAACGGCGGCGCGGGCTACCGTCCCGGATCAGCGGGTGGGTGTGGCCGTCCGGCGGCTGGCGGCGCGCCTCGCGGTATCTCGCCATGCGCCTCAGCCGCATCCCGGGCACGCCCTATTCGCTCGCCGCCGGCTTCTCCTGGGGCGCCTTCACCTCCTTCCTGCCCTTTCCGGGGCTGCATTTCGTCATGGCGGCGATCTTCGCGCTGGCGACCCGCGCGAATGTGCTCGCGGCCGCCATCGGCACGGTGGTGGGCAATCCCTGGACCTTCCCCTTCATCTGGGTCGGCACCTACGAACTCGGCGCCTGGCTCGGCTTCGGCGCGGAGGGCGTCAATTTCGCCGACACCTGGGGGCGCGCCTTCGAGGCCGGCATCGACGGCCGGTTCGCCACCTTCCTTGAGACGGCGCAGCCCCTGCTGCTCGCCATGACGGTCGGCGGCGCCGTACTGGGCGCGGTCGCCTGGGGGACGTTCTTCATTATGCTGGCGCCGCTGGTGCGCGCCTATCAGAGGCGAAGGCGCGGCCGCATCGCCCGCGCCCGGGCCGGGGATGTGGAAGCATGACAAACAGACCGAGACTCGGCGTGAATGTCGATCATGTCGCGACCGTCCGCAATGCGCGCGGAACGGCATATCCGGACCCGGTGCGCGCGGCGCTGCTCGCCTGCGAAGCGGGCGCGGACGGGATCACCGCGCATTTGCGCGAGGACCGCCGCCATATCCGCGACGAGGACATGCGCCGGCTGAAGGAGGCGCTGCCGGCGCCGCTCAATTTCGAGATGGCGCAGACCGACGAGATGGTGGAGGTCGCCTCCGCAATCCGCCCCCACGCCGTCTGCCTCGTGCCCGAGCGGCGCGAGGAGCTGACCACCGAAGGCGGGCTCGACGCGGCGGGTCTCGGCGCGGCGCTCGGCCCCCGGGTGCAGGCGCTCGCGGCGGCGGGCATCCGGGTCTCGCTGTTCATCGAGCCCGATCCGAAGCAGCTCCACGCCGCGGTGGCGCTCGGCGCGCCGGTGGTCGAGTTGCACACGGGGCGCTACTGCGAACTGGCGGGAGAGGCGCAGCAGGCGGAACTGGAGCGCATCCGCTCGGCCGCGGCGCTGGCCGACGAGCTCGGCCTCGAATGCCATGCCGGCCACGGCCTGACCTACGACAATGTCGGCCCGGTCGCGGCGATCCCGACGGTCGCGGAACTCAATATCGGCCATTTCCTGGTCGGCGAGGCGATCTTCGTCGGTCTGGTCGAGACGGTCCGGCGGATGCGGGCGGCCATGGACCGCGCGCGATGATCGTCGGGCTCGGCAGCGACCTGATCGACATCACCCGGATCGAGCGCACGCTGGAGCGGTTCGGCGAGCGCTTCACCCGGCGCGTGTTCACCGAGGCGGAGCGCCGGCGGTCCGACCGCCGGAGGCTGCGCGCGGCAAGCTACGCCCGGCGCTTCGCCGCCAAGGAAGCCTGCTCCAAGGCGCTCGGCACGGGTCTTCGCCAGGGCGTCTTCTGGCGCGACATGGGCGTGGTCAACCTGCCGGGCGGGCGCCCGACGCTGCAATTGACCGGCGGCGCGGCGCGGCGCCTTGCGAGCCTGCTGCCGCCCGGCACGCGCCCGCGCATCGACCTCACCATCACCGACGAGCCGCCGTTGGCCCATGCGTTGGTCATCATCACCGCCGTGCCGGAAGATGCGGCGAATGGCTGCGCTTGACAGCCGGCCGCCCGGCGGCGTTCTATCCGGCCCCGATCCGCGCCGGCGGAAATCCGGCTTTTCCCTGTCCAGGTCGCTGCTCCCGTGAAAGAAACCGTCAAGACCATCGTCTATGCCGGTCTGATCGCGCTTGGCATCCGCAGCTTCCTTTTCGAGCCGTTCACCATCCCCTCCGGCTCGATGCTGCAGACCCTGCTGATCGGGGATTTCCTGTTCGTCTCCAAATATTCCTACGGTTACAGCCGCTACTCCCTGCCCTTCGGCCTGCCGCTGATTCCCGGGCCTGGCCGGCTGTTCGGGGAAGGGCCCGAGCGCGGCGACGTGGCGGTGTTCAAGAACCCGATGGCGCCAAAGATCGATTTCGTGAAGCGCGTGGTCGGTCTTCCGGGCGACACGGTCCAGCTGCGCAGCGGGCGCCTGTTCATCAACGGCGCGCCGGTGGCGCGCGGCCGTATCGGCCCCGCGAACTACCGCGACAAATACGGCATCGTGAAGCGGGCGATCCGCTACCGCGAAACCCTGCCGAACGGCCGGACCTACGAGATTCTGGAGGAAAGCGACTCCGGCCCTGCCGACAACACCCCGGTTTTCGAGGTGCCGGAGGGCCATTATTTCGCGCTCGGCGACAATCGCGACAACTCCACCGACAGCCGATTCCTCAGCCATGTGGGCTACATCCCGGCGGAGAATTTCGTCGGGCGCGCGGAAATCCTGTTCTTCTCCCTCGACCACGACACCAGCTTCTGGGAGTTCTGGAGATATCCGAGCGGGGTTCGCTGGGAGCGCATTTTCGACGCGATAGGCCCGTGAACGCCCGGTTCCGCGCAGCCCTCGGCCACGAATTCGCCGATCCCCGCCTGCTCCGGCAGGCGCTGACCCATCCGAGCGCGCCGGGGCGCGAGGACGATGCGTTCCAGAGGCTGGAATTCCTGGGCGACCGGGTGCTCGGCCTCATCGTGGCCGAAATGCTGCTCGAACGCTTCCCGGACATCGATGAGGGCGGACTCGGGCGGCGCCTGTCCGTGCTGGTGAGCCGGGAGGCGCTGGTCGGGATTGCCGGGGAAACGGGCCTCGACGAGGCGATTGCGCGGGCGCAGGACCCCGGCGCAGGCGGCGGGCGCATGGCGGCGACCGCGGCGGCCGATGCCTGCGAGGCGGTCATCGCCGCGCTCTTCCTCGACGGCGGGCTCGACGCCGCGCGGCAGTTCGTCCGCCGCCACTGGCAGGCGCCGGTCGAGCGCCATGCGGAGGTGGAGCGCGACGCCCGCAGCCGCCTGCAGGAGTGGAGCCACGCCCGTGCGCTCGGCCAGCCGGTCTATACCGTCTCTGCCCGGCGCGGCCCCGCGCACCGCCCCGAATTCGAGGTCGAGGCCGCGCTGGCGAACGGCGAGCGGGCAAGGGGTTCGGGCGGCTCCAAGCGCGCCGCCGCGGCCGCGGCCGCCGCCGCCCTGCTCGAACGGCTGGAATGACCGCGCGCCGGGCCGGTTTCGTCGCTCTCTTGGGCGCGCCCAATGCCGGCAAGTCCACCCTGCTCAACCGGCTGGTCGGTGCGAAGGTCTCCATCGTCACGCCCAAGGCGCAGACCACACGCTCGCGCATTCTCGGCATCCGCAACCATGGCGCGACCCAGGCCGTGTTCGTCGATACGCCCGGCATCTTCGAGCCGCGCCGGCGGCTGGAGCGCGCGATGGTGCGCCGGGCCTGGCGCGCCGCGGGCGATGCCGACATGACCGTGCTGCTCGTCGATGCCGCGCGCCGGGCGGGCGCCCGCGAGGAGGCTATCGTCGCCTGCCTCAAGGCGGGCGGCAGGCAGGCGGTGCTGGCGCTCAACAAGATCGACCTGATCGCGCGCGAACGGCTGCTGGCGCGCGCCGAGCGGCTTTACGGCACGGGCTGCTTCAGCGATGTCTTCATGGTCTCGGCGCTGACCGGCGACGGCGTGGACGACCTGCTGGAGCATCTGGCGGCGCGCCTGCCGGAAGGCCCCTGGCTCTATCCCGAGGACGACCTCTCCGATGTGCCGCTGCGCTTCCTCGCCGCGGAGATCACGCGCGAGAAGCTGTTCCTGCGCCTGCATGACGAGATTCCCTACGACGTCGCGACCGAAACGGCGGACTGGCAGGAGTTCGACAATGGCGGCGTGCGCATCGACCAGACGGTCTATGTGCGCCGGACGAGCCAGCGCGCGATCGTGCTCGGCAAGGGCGGCGCGCGCATCAAGGCCGTACGCGAGGCCGCGCAGGCGGAGCTGGCCGACGCGCTCGACCGGCCGGTCCACCTGTTCCTGACGGTGAGGGTGCGCGAGGGCTGGCCCGACGACCCCGAGCGCTTCCGCGACCTCGGCCTCGACTACAATGTCTGAACCGGACGGCGGGCGCGGGCCGGGCGGCGTCCGTTCGCGACTTTCGTATATAATCCCCGGCCGCTGGCCCGTATGCATCGGGCGCGGCTTGAGGACTCCTGAATTCGCACCGGAGGGAACATCATGGCCAGGTTCGTCATGCTCGGAAAATACACGCAGGGGTCGATGGACGGGATCAGCGCGTCGCGCACCGACCGGGCCGGAGAGGTGGTCCGCGAGAGCGGCGGCGAGGTGATCGGCATATACGCGCTGCTCGGGGCCTACGACCTCATCCTCCTGGTCGACCTGCCGGATGTCGAGACCGCGATGCAGGTCTCGCTGAAATTGACCCGCCTGACCGGGGTCGGGTTCCTGACCTCGCCCGCCGTCGATGTGGAGACATTCGACGCCCTCGCTTCGGGGTAGCCCGCTCCCCGAACTTCGCCGCACCCAAGGGTCCCCAGCGGCGGCGAAACGCGCGCACCGCGCGCCTCCCGCCGCCTTGTCGAACTGCGCGACCGCTGGCTGGGCCCGCCCGAATGGGTCGAATGGCTGGAGGAGCCTGCCCCCGGCTACCTGCCTCACCCCGTCCTCCGAACCAAAGAGGCGGCAAAGGAACTCCACAAGCGCATCCTGAGCAACCTCTACAACGCCCGCTCCCAATGGCTCGCCGACGCCCACACCGCGCTGAACGCCGCCGTAGCCGCCGCCTACGGCTGGGAGGCGGGCATCGAGGAGGAGCAGGCTTTGGGAGCATTGTTGGAGTTGAATTCCGCCGCGAAACCCGCTAGCGGGTCATAAAGGGAACAGACGGGCTGGAACGATGGCGGCGGAAATTTCCATTGCAACCGACGAGCCGGAGCCGCCGGAGGCCGACTTTGCGTTCTATATCGACTTCAAGCGGGCCGTGGGGTCGGCTTCCAGGGTTTTCGAGGCCACGCAACAATTCATAAAGGCTTGCGAGCGTTTCGACCGGGCGCTCGCTGCTTCGATCGACGCCAATATCGAAACCGTGATGGTTCTCGAAGACATCGAATCCGGTTCCCTGAAGACCTGGCTGCGCAGCGTATTGGAAACAACGGACGACCAGGCCCTGAAGGACCTGGACTGGAAGCGGATAGTCGGCCAATACCTCGTAAAGGCAAAATACCTGGTCCTGAAGTGGATAGACAAGGACAGGAACCCGGAAGACATTATGACGCTGTCGGAGGACATCCAGCAGTTGGCGGAGGAAACAGGGGTTCGCCATCTGGCGGATTACCCGCAGGTAAACCCGGCCTCGCTTATCGAGGCAGTTACGGATTTCGATAAAGTGAAGGATCATCTGGTGGAAGGAGATGAGGCGGCCATGGTCGTCCCGGATGGAGAGCCCGCCGAGTTCGATATAACCTTTAGAGTCGATATTCAGGAGATACAGCAACTCGCCGTTCGGGAAGTGCATGAGCATAATGTTCCATCCATGGTTCTCGTAGTAAGGAAACCGGACTATCTTGGCTCCAGCATGTGGGATTTCCGCCACGGACGCCGTCCGTTGTCGGCGCGAATCGAGGACGAAGCCTGGCTGCGGGGCTTTCAGGCGCGAACAATCGAGGTAAGGCCAGGGGACGCGCTTCGGTGCAGGGCGCGGATCGAGATGGCCTACGGCCATGACAATGAGTTGATAAGCGAAAGCCACTTCATAGAGCAGGTTCACGAAGTCCTCGAAAACAGATACGGGCGGCAGACAGTGATCGATTTAAGTCCCGATCCCGACAATGGCTGAAAGCCATCCTTCCCCGCTACGTCGTCGGCGAACGCGGAAGTTGTATAAGGCAAATAAGCGGATGCGTCTAACACGGCTGACCACAATTAATCCACCGGCGAGAGAAGAGGCATGAGTGAATTCATAAGCCCTGCAAATCAGGCAATGAATCTCATCAGATACATCGGGAATGAGGTATCCAAATTGGGAATACCGATTAAGCGGATGTCAGGATTTGCAGAACATATAGGCGCTCCAAATGAAATTTTTGCTAATCAATTAGCCGAGGAACTATTGAACAATGGCATAATCAAGACTTCGATGGAACCGGCTCAATCTGGCGGTGGGTATATTCTATTCTTCGGTGTCAATCTGACGCTGGCAATCTGACGCTGGAAGGATGGACACAATATGAAGCGATAAAGCGCGGTAGAGCGTCTGGAAGCCAAGGCTTTATCG
>JAPOZD010000346.1 GCA_026706245.1 Alphaproteobacteria bacterium | reverse complement strand
GTCTTCCCGCTCGACGTGACCAATTTCGGCCCGACGATCTCCAAGCTCCAGGAAGCGACGCCGGACATGGTTATGTCCGTGCTGGTCGGCACCGGCCATCTCGGCTTCTACAACCAGTGGGCCGCGGGCGGCATGAAGGACGAAATCCCGATCGCGTCCACGACCTTCGGCGCGGCGGGTGCGGAAATCGAGATCATCAAGCCGGAAGTCGCCAACGGCATCATCACCTGCTACGGCTACTACCCGCAGATCGACTCGCCGATGAACAATGCCTGGGTCGAGTCGGTCAAGACGCGCTATCCGGACGATACGCCCTTCCTGACCGAGCTCTCGGCCTTTACCTGGGAAGGCATGATGATCTGGGCCGATGCGGTGCGGACCGCGGGCAGCCTCGACCGCATGGCGCTCATCGAGGTCATGGAGTCGGGCAAGGAGTACGAGTTCCCGTCCGGCAAGGTCACCATCGACCGCAAGACCCACCATGCCATCCGGGACGTCTATGTGGCGGACCTCCAGGACAAGAAGTTCGTCATCAAGGAGCAGTTCTCCCAGGTCCAGCCGGTGGACACCCAGACCGTCTGCGACCTCGAGAAGGACCCGAACGCCAACAAGCACTACGAAATCTCGCTCAATTAGAAGACCTTGCCGCCTGTCCGCCGCCCCGGCCCGCCGACCGGGGCGGCGGCGCGGGGTTCCTTCATGGATTACGCCCTTATCGTCCTCATAGAGTTGCTGCGCGCCGTCGCGGGGCTGGTGCTCATCGCGGCCGGACTCGCCATCATCTTCGGCATGATGCGGGTCATCAACATCGCCCATGGCGAGTTCCTAATGCTGGGCGGCTACACTGTGGTGCTGACGACCAAGCTGGGCGTGAACCTCTGGGTCGCAATCCTGGTGCTGGCGCCGCTGTTCGTGGGCGTGTTCGGCATCATCGTCGAGCGGTGCATCATCCAGTTCCTCTACAACCGATTGCTGGACTCCATCCTTGCGACCTGGGGGTTGAGCCTGCTCCTCATCGGGGCGGTCACCGTCGTGTTCGGCAACACGGTGGAGGGCGTGGCGACGCCGCTCGGCGGATTCGACATCGGCGACTACAAGATGGCCAGCTACACGCTGGTGCTGATCTTCGCGGCCGCGCTGATCCTCGCCGCGATCTATGCCGTGCTGCGATACACCCGCTTCGGGCTGATCGCGCGCTCGACCATGCAGAACCCGAACATGGCCGAGGCGCTCGGCGTCAACTCCAAGCTGGTCTATATGGCGACCTTCGGCATCGGCGCGGCGCTGACCGGGCTGGCGGGCGGCCTGCTGGCCCCGATTGCGGGCGTCGTGCCCAGCATGGGCATCTATTTCATCGGGCAGGCCTTCATCACCGTGGTCACGGGCGGCACGGCCATCGTCGCGGGCACGCTCAGCGCCTCGACCATGCTCGGCACGCTGAGCCAGAGCGTCACCTTCCTGTCCGGGCCCGTGTTCGGCGACGCCGCGCTGCTGCTCGTCGCGCTCATCCTGCTCCGGTTGCTGCCGCAGGGCATCACCGGGCGCATCTTCTCGCGCAGCCTCTGAGGCGGGGAACCGATGGCGGCATTCGGATACTGGCGCGGCGTTGCCCTGGTGGCGGCGGTTTTCCTCGCGATCCTGCTGTTCGTGCCGGCCTGGTTCGACCTCTTCGAGGTCCTCCAGATGACGCAATATGTCGTGCTGGCGATCTATGCGCTGAGCCTCGCCTACATCTGGGGTTTCGGCGGCATCATCAGCTTCGGCCAGGCGGGCTTTTTCGGGCTCGGCGGCTACGCCTTCGCGGTAATCTCGATCAATATGGGCGAGACCACGGTTCCCTTCCTGCTCACCATCGCGCTCTGCTTTGCCTTCGCGGCCGTGCTCGGCTATTTCATGTTCTACGGGCGGCTGAGCGACGTCTATCTCGGCGTCGTGACCCTGGTCGTCGCCCTCATCATGTGGAAGCTGATAAGCCACACGGCCGGGCCCGAATACGCCATCGGCAAGGCGCGGCTCGGCGGCTTCAACGGCATTCCCAGCATCCCGATCATGCAGGTGCCGTTCACGGACCGGGAAATGGATCCGGGCGAGATGTTCCAGTATTTCATGGGGCTGCTGATCTTCGTCTATCTTCTGCTCCATGTCCTGATCCGCTCCAAGTTCGGCCGGATCGCCATCTCCATCCGCGAAAACGAGGTTCGGACCGGCCTGCTCGGCTACGACATCCGCCGCTACAAGCTCATGGTGTTCTCCATCGGCGGGGCGCTCGGCGGGGCGTCGGGCGCCATGTGGGCGACATACCAGACCTTCATCGACCCGAACGCCTTCAGCCTCGAAATGTCGGCGAAATGCCTGATCTGGGTGATGGCCGGCGGCGTCGGCACGCTGGTCGGGCCTATCGTCGGCGTGGTGGCCCTGCAATACCTCTCGCTGAAGCTCGGCGAGACGGCCTTCATGAACAATCTGGTGATCCTCGGCATCGTGCTGGTGCTGCTGGTGCTGCTCATGCCGCGCGGCATCGTGCCGACCCTGCATGACTGGCTGCGCAAGGCGCTGGCGCTTGCCCGGCAGCCGTCGCGGCGAGGCGCGCCATGAACGCCGCGTCCGGGTCCATCCTGGCCACGTCCAGCCTCACCATGCGCTTCGGCGGCGTGGTGGCGGTGGACAATGTGGATTTCAGCCTGGCGCCGGGCGAGCTGCGCTGCCTGATCGGGCCGAACGGCGCGGGCAAGAGCACCTTCTTCAAGTGTCTCACCGGGCAATTGCGGCCCAGCAGCGGCTCCATC
Organism: Alphaproteobacteria bacterium; assembly: GCA_026706245.1. Classification (GTDB taxonomy): domain Bacteria; phylum Pseudomonadota; class Alphaproteobacteria; order Bin95; family Bin95; genus Bin95. Next base: position 9,653 of record JAPOZD010000346.1, on the reverse strand, counting down.
CTGTTCGACGGCGAGGAGATCGGCGGCCGCCACACCCACGAGATTGTTGCGCGCGGCATCGGCATCAAGACGCAAGTGCCGAACCTGTTCGAGGGCCTGTCCGCCTACGAGAATGTCAGCCTCGCGGCCAGCCGCAGGAACCGGGCCGACCGGGCGGCGGAGATTGCCGGCGAGATGCTCGAGCTCATGCAGATCCCGGAGATCGCGGGCGAGGCGGTCGGCACGCTCGCCCACGGCCAGCGCCAGCTGGTGGAGCTCGCCATGGTGCTTGCCGGCCGGCCGCGCCTGGTGCTGCTCGACGAGCCGGCGGCGGGCATGGCGGGCGAGGAGCGCGCGCGCCTCGCCGGCGTGGTGCGCAGCCTCGCCGGCGACAACACGCTGATCGTCGTCGAGCACGACATGGACTTCATCAAGGACATCGCCAGCACGGTCACCGTGTTCCACCGCGGCCGCATCTTCATCGAGGGCCATGTGGAGGAGATCATGGCGCATTCGGAGGTGCAGGAAATCTATCTGGGGAAGGAAACGAATGCCGCTGCTTGAGATACGCGGCTTGCGGGCGACCTACGGGCCGGTTCCGGTCCTGCACGGGATCGAGCTCGACGTCGAGGAGGGGGAACTCGTCGGCGTGCTCGGCCATAACGGCATGGGCAAGACCACCCTGCTGCGCGCGCTCATGGGCTTCGTCAATGTGAGCGGCGGCTCCATCCGCTTCGACGGGCGGGAAATCCAGCGCCTGCCGACCTGGCGGCGCGCGCGGCTCGGCATGGCGCTGGTGCCCCAGGGCCGCGAGATCTTTCCCAACCTTTCCGTGCGCGAGAACATGCATGTCGGCGTGCCGCGCGGCGAGGAGCCGGAGGCGCGCATCGAGGAAATCCTGGGATATTTCCCGCGCCTCACCGAGCTTCTGGACCGCCGCGGCGGCGCACTCAGCGGCGGCGAGCAGCAATTGCTGGCGCTCGCCCGCTGCCTCTGCGCGCGCCCGACCACCATCCTGCTGGACGAGCCGACGGAAGGCATCCAGCCCTCCATCATCCAGGACATCGCCGCCGTCATCGGCGAGCTCCGGGCCCGGCAGAAGCTGACCATCGTGCTCGTCGAGCAGAACCTGGACTTCATCGCCGCGCTGGCTGAGCGCGTGCTAATCCTGCAAAAGGGTGAGATCACCCGCCAGGTCGACAGCCGCGACCTGGGCAATGCCGAGATGATGAGCGCCTATACCGGCTTCAGCACTCCGGCAGCGTGACGTCGAGGGAGGAAGAAAATGCCAGTTCAGATGCCGACAGCGGAGCAGCTGCGCGATGTCGCGGACGAGATGGGCCTGACGCTCAGCGAGGACGACGTGCAGTCCTTCCTGGGCCTCATCGCCGGCAGCATCGAGGCCTACAACGTCGTTGACGGCCTCCCCGACAACCTGCCGACGGTGCGCTATCCGCGCATCCCGGGCTACCGGCCGGAGGGCGAGGAGAACAAATACAACGCCTGGTACTACAAGACCCGGATCGAGGGCGCGGCCGACGGCCCGCTCAAGGGCAAGACGGTCGCGCTCAAGGACAATGTGATGCTGGCCGGCGTGCCGATGATGAACGGCGCGGCCACCTTGGAAGGCTATGTGCCGGACGTGGACGCGACCATCGTCGAGCGGCTGCTGGACGCGGGCGCCACCATCGAGGGCAAGGCGCATTGCGAGAACTTCTGCCTCTCCGGCGGCAGCCACACCAATGCGACAGGCGCGGTCCACAACCCCCACCGCATGGGCTATTCCGCGGGCGGCTCGTCCTCGGGCTCGGCGGCGCTGGTGGCGGCCGGCGAGGTCGATATGGCCGTCGGCGGCGACCAGGGCGGCTCGATCCGCATGCCTGCCGCCTATTGCGGCATTTACGGCATGAAGCCGACGCACGGCCTCGTGCCCTATACCGGCATCATGCCCATTGAAATTTACGTGGACCACACCGGGCCGATGACCGGCAATGTCCGCGACAATGCGCTGATGCTGGAGGCCATCGCCGGCTCCGACGGCGTGGACCCGAGGCAGTTCGACGTCGAGACGCACCCCTATTCCGAAATGCTGGAGGGCGGCGTCGGCGGCATGAAGATCGGCGTGCTGCAGGAAGGCTTCGGGCACCCGAACTCGGAGGCCGATGTCGATGCGGCGAACCGCGCGGCGGCCGACATCCTGGCGAAGATGGGCGCCGAGGTCCGGGAGGTCTCGGTGCCGATGCACGCCATCGGCACCGCGATCTGGACCCCCATCGGCGTCGAGGGGCTGACCGGCACCATGATGTGGGGCGACGGCTACGGCCACAGCCGCCAGGACCTCTATGTGACGAGCCTGATGGACTTCCACCATCGCTGGCGCGACCGCGCGGACCAGATGTCCGAGACCACCAAGCTGTTCACCATGCTCGGCACCTATATCCGCAACCATTACGGCATGCGCTATTACGGCAAGGGGGTGAACCTCTCGCGGCGTCTGGCGGCGGAATACGACAGGGTGCTGGCCGAGTGCGACCTGCTGTTGCTGCCGACCGTGCCGCTCAAGGCCACGCCGCTGCCGGGCCCCGAAGCCTCACGCGAGGAATATGTGCAGCGCGCGCTCGAGATGATCGGCAACACCGCGCCGTTCGACATCACCCACCATCCGGCGATGTCGCTGCCCTGCGGCATGGGCGACGGGCTGCCCATCGGCATGATGCTGGTCGGCAGGCGCTACGCCGAGCCCACCATCTACCGGGCCGCCTACGCCTTCGAGCAGGCCGAGGACTGGAAGAGCCTCTGAGGGAAACACGATCGAGGAGGAAGGACGGATGACGATTCAGGGTCCCAAAGCGTCTGAACTGCAGGAACTCGGCCGCTCGCTCGGCTTCGGGCTCACCGATGAGGAAGCGCAGGAATACAGCGAGCTGCTGGCCCCGCTGGCGGCGATGGCCGACGCGCAGCAGAAAATGCCGGACTACCTGCCGGCAGTGAAATATCCGCGCACCACCGGCTACCGGCCGGAGGGCGAGGAGAACAGATACAACGCCTGGTACTACAAGAGTCGGGTCGAGGGCGCAGCCGACGGACCGCTCAAAGGCAAGACCGTCGCGCTCAAGGACAACATCATGCTGGCCGGCGTGCCGATGATGAACGGCACCTCGATCCTCGAGGGCTATATCCCGGAGGTGGATGCCACCATCGTGACGCGCCTGCTGGATGCGGGCGCCACCATCCTCGGCAAGGCGCATTGCGAGAACTACTGCCTCTCCGGCAGCAGCCACAGCAATGCCACCGGCCCCTGCCACAACCCCCACCGGATGGGCTACAGCGCCGGCGGGTCGTCCTCCGGCAGCGCCGCTCTGGTGGCGGCCGGCGACGTCGATATGGCCATCGGCGGCGACCAGGGCGGCTCGATCCGCATGCCGGCCTCCTTCTGCGGCATCTACGGCATGAAGCCGACGCACGGCCTCGTGCCTTATACGGGCGTGCTCGGCATCGAGGCCGGCATCGACCATGTCGGGCCGATGACGGCCAATGTCGCCGACAATGCGCTCATGCTGGAGGCCATTGCGGGCGCGGACGGCATAGACGGCCGGCAGCGCGATGTGGTCACGCATCCCTATTCGGAGATGCTGGAGGGCGGCGTCTCGGGCCTCCGGATCGCCGTAATCGAGGACGGGTTCGACCATCCGGGCTCCGAGGCGGAGTCCGATGCGGTCGTCCGCGCGGCCTGCGCGAAGTTCAGCGAGCTCGGCGCCGAGGTCGAGACGATCTCCTTCCCGCTGCACCGCGAGGCCGCGGTCATGTATTTCCCGGCGCTGGCGGAGGGGCTGGCGCGGGAGATGATGCTGCAGGGCGGCGTGTTCTACGGCCTGCCCGGCATGTATGTCGGCGGGGCGCTGGAGCGCAGCAACCGCTGGATGGAGCGCGGGCACGAACTGCCGCCGACCGTCCGCGCCTTCACCCTGCTGGGCGCCTGGTACATGGAGGCGCTGGGCGGGCGCATCTACGCCAAGGGCATGAACCTGCAGCGCAAGGCGAAGGACGGCTTCGCGCGGCTGATGGAGAGCTATGACCTCTTGCTGATGCCGACCACGCCGCTTGTGGCGCAGGCCATGCCGGGCCCAGACGCCTCGATCACCGAATACTGCATGCACGCCTGGAACATGCTGGCCAACTGCCCGACCTACAACTACACCGGCCAGCCCTCCATGTCCGTGCCCTGCGGCATGGTGGACGGCCTGCCGGCCGGGCTGATGATTACCGGGCGCTGGTGGGACGAGCCGACGATCTACAAGGCGGCGGCGGCCTTCGAGGCGAACTACGACTGGCGTTCGCTCTGATGCGGCCGTTCGGGCTCCGATCCGCCCGATAAGTTGCGAGAGGCGAGGGACGCCGTCGGTGTCCCTCGCCGGACGGCACATGCGGAGCGCCCGCGGCAATCTCAGGATGCGGCAGTCGGCAACACCCCCCGCTCCAGCAGTTCCCGCAATGCCTTGAAGGTATCGGGCGTATAGCGCCCGGCGTCGTCAGCCAGGATGTCCGCGAGCGCAACAAACTCGCCACTTGCCACCTCCTCCGGTTGCAGCCTGAACGGCCCGTCATGGCGACAGATGAATACCCGGCTCCAAAGGCGGTTCGGCGGGCCTCCGTCCTCGCCCGCATCTGAATAGTAGCTGTCGAAGACCGCTTCCAGCGGCGTGTCGAAGACGCCCAGCTCCTCCGCCACCTCGCGCACCGCGCATTCCTCGTAGGATTCACCGGCGGCGACCACCCCGCCGGCGGCAAGATCGAGCATGCCCGGGTCGATATCCTTGGTATCGGTCCGCCGCTGCACGAACAGGCGGCCCCTTCGGTCGATCACGAAAATCGCCGTCGCCCTGTGCCGCAGGCCTTTGGCGCGCATCGCGCTGCGCCGGACGACGTCTATCGGACGGTTGTCCGCGTCGACGATGACGACGAGTTCATCAACGGCCTCCGGCGTGCGTTCTGCCAAGTCGGTGCTCCTCTGCAATGCCGATATTCGGTCGCGAACATAGCGCGCACGACGCTGCGATGCATTCCGATCAGCCGTCAAGTTCGCTGACAGGACAGCGGCCAGCCCTCCATGTCGGTGCCCTGCGGCATGGTGGACGGCCTGCCTGCCGGGCTGAAACGGTCCGGGATAGGCCCCGGATCGCAAGTCCGGGGCGACGGTTGGCCCGCTGAGCGGCTATTGCGCCGCGGCGGCGGGGCGGGCGGCGAGCGAACTTGAGGTCGCGTAGTCGAGGTCCCTCGGGAAGCCCTCCACGGAGCGCTGCACGGCGGTTTCCAGCCGGGCGAGCGTCTCGTCGATCTCCGCCTCGGTAATGATGAGCGCCGGGCAGACGCGGATGAAGTTCTTGACCGCGATGGTGGCCAGCCCCTCCAGCAGCGCGTTGTAGCGGATGCGCTCCGCCATCGCCGGGTCCGGCCGCCGGCTCTCCGGCGTCTCGACGATGTCCAGCAGGTAGTAGAGGCCGGCGCCGCGCACATCGCCGACGACATCGTATTTCCGCGCAATCGCCTCCAGCCCGGCGCGCAGCCGCGCGCCCTTGGCGGCGGCCTGTTCGGCGAGATTGTCGCGCAGCACGATTTGGAGCTGCTTCAGCGCGACGGCGGCCGGCAACGGGTCGCCGGAATAGGTGCCGCCCCAGGGCAGGCCCGCCTTGCCGCGCGCCTCCTCCGCGATCTCCGGCGTCGTGACCGTCCCGGCGATTCCCATGCCGGCGGTCATGCCCTTGCCGAAGGAGACGATGTCCGGCATCACGTCATACTGCTCGAACGCCCAGATGCTGCCGGTCTTGGCGGGCGCCAGCTGCGCCTCGTCCAGCATCAGCAGCGCCCCCCAGCGGTCGGCCATCGCGCGCAGGCGCGGCAGCCATTCCGGCGGCGGCACCACCATGCCGCCCGCCACGGGGATGGTCTCGGCCATGATGAGCGCGAGGTTGCGGCTGGTGATGTGCTCCATCAGCTCCTCGCTGTGGTCGAGGCAGGCCACATTGCAGCCGGGATATTCGAGGTTGACGGGGCAGCGGTAGCAGAGCGGGGCGTAGATCGCGTTGCGGTGCGAGGGCATCATCAGCGGCCCGAGATGCGCCTTGCGCCCGCCGCCGACGCTGGTGACGGCCTCGGCCGCCAGGCTGCCGCCATGCAGGCCGCGTATGACCGACACGATGTCGTAGCGCCCGGTGACGCCGAGCGCCATGCGCATGGCGATCTCGTTGGCCTCGGAGCCCGTGACGGCGAAGTTCACCACCTTGAGGTCGCCCGGCAGCGTGCCCGCGATCAGCTCGGCGAACTCTATCAGCCAGGGGTTGGAATACCAGGAGGAGGTGTGGACCAGCTTGTCCGCCTGCTCGCGGATCGCCTCGGTCAGCTCCGGGTGGCTGTGGCCCAGCACCATGCACATCATGCCGGCGGTGAGGTCGAAATACTCCCTGCCGTCCACGTCCTTGAGCACGATCCCCCGGCCGCTCTCGAAGATCACCCTCGGTTCGTATCGCCAGCCGTAGATATAGGCCTCGTCGCGGGCCATCAGCTCGTGGTGCATGTTCGAGAACTGGAAGGTCTTTTCCATGGCCCGCCTCTCCTCCCGCCGGGTGCGCGCGGCCATCATGGCACAGCCCGGCGCAACTTGCGCGCCCGCCGCCCCGCACCTATGTTCCGCTCCGCCGGGGAGGTGGCCGAGTGGCTGAAGGCGCACGCCTGGAACGCGTGTATACGGTAACCCCGTATCGTGGGTTCGAATCCCACCCTCTCCGCCATGGCCGATTTGTAATTTGTGAGAAACTTGTATAATCTAACTCGTTGTAATTTAGGAATTCTTGAGTCGGTCAAACCGTGTTTTGGAGCCCACTCGAGATTTTGCACCGAGGCCTCTTCACCATCGCGTGGCGAGCCTGACCCCGATGCGGTTCTCGGGGTTGTCGTTGGCCGGCAGCCGCCGCGAGGCCTCGAGGCGCAGTTCGAGGTTTTCGCGCCGCGCGCCAACCAGCTCCCAGCCGAGACCGAGCCCCACCCGGTGCTCGGGCGCCGCATCCCCTTCCAGCTTCTCGTTCCGAACTCCCTCGACGTCGAGCCCGAACAGCAGCCCCGCGTCTCGCGCCTCCAGCAGACGCCAGGCGTGGATATATTCGCGGCTCGCTTCCGTGAGACCGAACCCGACCTCCGGCACCCCCGTCCAGCCCCCGCCGAACAGGGCGAACCCGTAGCCGAGCCGCGCCTCCAGCGTGCGCCGGTCCGGCCCGTCGTCATTCGCCGCGGCAAGCGCGCGCGCCGTGTCCGGGCGCAACAGCGCGTCCATGCCGCCCGTCGCCTCCGCCCCGACCGCCTGGCGCAGCGTCAGCTTCGGACCCCGCTCGCTATTCGGCGACGGGTCCCAGGCCAGCGAGCCCGCAAAGCCCCGCTCGCTCAGAGTCCCGTCCTCATGCGTCAGCAGGCCCCGCGCGGCGAGCGCCGCCCGCACCCCGAGCGCGGGATCGGCCCATAGGAGCCTTGCCCCGATATCCGCACCGAACCCGGTCTCCGCGTCGCCCCCGTCATGGCGCGCCCCGACTTCCAGCGTCGGCAGCAACGTCCCGAGGCCGCGCCACGTCCCCTCCAGGCCCAGACGCAGGCGCGTCACATCCGCCTCCGACGCCGCAAGGCTGCCGCCGCTCCCGCGCACCGCGTCCGACGTCGTGCGCACGACCAGCGCATCCGAGGTGACGCTGAGTTCCAGACCGCCCGCGGCCGGCGCCTTGGCAACAACCCCGCGCCCGCCCAGCGCCGCCATCATGAGGTCCATGCCGGTCTCGATCGGCGCCTGGCCCTCGGCGGGCGTCAGCGTCAGCGTTCCCGCGCCGTAGCCGGCGAGCCCCCACAGCGACAGGCGCTCGCTCGCCTCGTAGCGCCCCCAGGGATAGACCCCGGTCAGCGCGCTTTCGATCCCGCCGCCGCCGTTCTCGCTCCGGTAGCCGCCCTCGCCGAGCGAATGCGCCACCACCAGGCCGGCGGTCCCCCGGCCCCGCGTGAAGTCCGCACCCAGCATCGCGCTCGCCACCTCGCCGTCGAGCGCGAGATCCCCCTCGCGTCCGTCGAAGCGCGTGAGCGCCCCGCGGCCCCACAGCGCGCCGAACCCGCTCTCCGCCGAGCCCGCGGTGAGCGCGAAGGAGGAGCCGCCCAGCAGCTCGCGCCCGCTCACCCTGCGGGACGTCAGGGCAGCGGTCCCGGTCTCCTCATCCGCGCCGCGCAGCCAGTCCGCCAGCGTCTCCAGCCCGGCCTCCGCCTTGCGCGTCTCGACCTCCTCCGGCGCCCCGGACACGCCGACCCGTTGGCCGCCGAGGTTCACCTCCGTACCCGGAGCCCGCGCCGCCGCCATCCGGCCCTCCACCGCATCGATCACCTGGTCCGCAACCGTGCGCCCGAAGCGCGCGAGCCACGCAGCCGGTATCGGGTCCGAGTTGGCGATGGTGCCCGTCGCCTCCCCCCGGCCGATGGCGATGGTCTTCGACGCGTCGTTGCACAGTTCCGCCTCGCTGATCCTGACCCTCACCGTCTCCCCGCCGTCGTCGATCGAATCGTCGAGGATGCGGACGAACTCGGTCCACTCGGTGACCCCGGGCCGCTGCCACAACGTCGACTTCGGACGCTGCAAGTAGTCGACCCCCTCGATCGCCGAGCCGGTGCCGAGGGTCTCGAAGTCGTAGCAGACATACTCGTCCAGCGCCCGCGAGAGCTTGATGGTGAAGTGCAGCCAGCCGCCACTCTCACTCCCGCTCGTGTTCTCGATCCGCATGTTCACGTCCGGCAACGGGGTCTTGGTGGCCGCCGGCGCGTCGATCGTCCCCGTCGCCTGCCCCCTGGTGATCGACAGCGGGCCGAACTCGGCCCCCCGGGGCGTGATCACCCGCGCATTGGCGATCTCGACGTTCACCGTCTCGCCGGCGTCGTTGGCGGCATCCTCCATCAGCGCAACCGAGCCCGGCTGTACCGTTTCCCCTGCCGGGAAGACGATCCGGTAGCTCGCCTCCCGGTAGTCGGCGTTCGCGGTGGCGGTGCCGCCCGAAACGGTCCGGAAGTCGACCGCGATGGTCGCGCTCACGGCCTTCGACAGGCTGACGTCGAAGGCGAGGTTGGCGGAATCCTCGGTGCCGCTGGTGTCGGCGATCGAGAGGCTCGGCAGGCTGCCGAGGTCGGGCGGCTCCGTGTCGGTGCTCAGGGTCAGCGCAGGCGAGCCGTCGAGCCGGCCCCCGCTCGCGGTGCACAGGGCGCCCGTCTCGCCGCAGGGCCGGTTGCCGCGCAGGGTAACGGTGACGGGCTCCGTCTCGTCGGCCGGCGCCACCGTCATGCGCCAGTGATTGCTGTAGAGATTGCTCCCCGCGCGCTCTTTGTGGATGCGCTTCGCCTTGACCATGTGCCCGTTGGTCACGCTGAAGGCATGATCGCGCATCTCCCGGTGAGGGATGCTCACGCCTTCGGACAGCCTGAGGTCGAACCGGTATCGCAGGGCACCATTGACGAACAAGGCTTCGGCGGAGTCCAACGTCGCGATGAGCGGCAGTATCCGGTTGCTGCCCTTGACGTTCATCATGATGGCATAGGGAGTATAGGAAGCTATACTTCCATTGAGCCTGAAGGCATCTTCGATAAGCCATCCTGCGGCCCCCGTCTCG
>JAPOZD010000348.1 GCA_026706245.1 Alphaproteobacteria bacterium | reverse complement strand
AGCGAACGCTCAATCGCTGAAATCACCATCCATCACCTGAGAACGGAAGCATTACCTCGAAGGAGCGCAGCGCGCGTCGGCGGCGGCCCAGCTGCAGCGGCCGGCCGACAAGATGGTGCAGCAGCGCATATTGCGCGGTGAGCATGGGGCACCAGACCATCTCGCCTTCCCAGCCGCCGTCCTCCCGCTGGAGGATCAACAGGCGCGCGGCCGCGCTCTTCAACGCCGGACCGGCATCGGGCGATTCGACCTCCTTGGAGCGGGCGGGCCTGGAGGGTTCGCCCCTGGAAGGCATGGAGTACAGGAAGGCGCGAGCAAGACTGTCCCGGGTTTGCCTGTTTTCTTCCCGGCCTTCGCGACTCGCCTGCCGCAGCTGCCGAACGCCGCGCTGGAGCCACCAGATGCGAACGGCGAGCGCACTGAAGATGGCTCGGGCCCGATGAGAGGCGAACCGGCGGAAGGAGAACGGATTCTCCCGGGTCAACGTCCGGGTCACCGTGCCGCAAAATGCGAGTGTCATGCCGATCGCGGACCGGTCTTCGCAGGCGAGTATCCGCGTAGTCCGGTCCCGGTAGGCCGAATTCGCCCGCCAGCCCCGGTAGATCGCGGATCTGAGGGCCATCGATTCCACGCGGTGATCGGCGAAGACCTCATAGAGCCCCATAGCCAAGAACTCGGGAATACGGGTCTGCCGGAAGCGTTCGGCGGTGAAGTCCCGAAAGTCCCTGCTCCCGGCGAGCGCAAGCGCATCGCCGAAGCCGAGGGTCATGCCGACCGCCGTCATGGGATGGTAGTGCCCGGCCGCATCGCCGATCAGCACCCGGCGCGGGCTCCCGTATGTGACGCGCGGCCTCAGCTGATTAGCCGCGGCATCAAATTGGCCCGCCCGCAACGCCTCGACGAAGGCCGGCCCGAGAGCCCCCGGCAGCAGCCCGGAGCAGGATTCCGACAGGAAGGCGATCCGGTCCCGGGGCGTCCAGCGGTCCAGCGGAAGATCGACGATGACCCGGACGCAACCGCCCGCCAGACCGTATATGAGGATCGGACCCGGCCCGCCCAGCACCACATGCCCGTAGCCTTCGAAGGGCAGGCCCGCCTCGCCTATCGTCACCCCCAGCATCCGCGAGCAGAGTATCGGGTCCGTGGAGAGTCCCAGCGACTGGCGCACGATCGAGGCCCGGCCGTCGGCGCCGACGATGCGCGCGGCGGTTACGGTGCATTCATCGCCGCTTACGGAAAAAGCGACCCGCCCGTCATCGACCGCCTTGACCCGCGCGTGGGAAATGAAATCGACATCGGCCTCTTTCTCGATAGCTTCGCGGAGGCTTGAGACGAGCAAAGCGTGGTCGCATGCCAGACCGCGTGACCCGTCCGGGTAAGGAAGCAGGATCGGCTCCGAGCCGTCCTCGGGAAACACCGCGAATCCGTTGCCCGGGGTGCTGCAGGGCAGCGCGTCGATGTCTATCCCGACCTCGCGCAATATCCTGACGGCCGGCGGATGCAGCCATTCGCCGGCCAGGCGCCCCGACGCTCTGGGATTGGCTTCGAACAGGGCCACGCGAGCGCCCTTGCGCGCATGGGCGAGCGCGCACAGGCTCCCCACCGGGCCCGCGCCGACAATGGCTACGTCGTAGGGCCGCCCGGCGGCGCCGCTCATCGAAAGACGCTCGGCTCCGCGCGGCGGCGGTAGCGGACCCGGCACGGCGCCTCGGGCCCCGTCACCCAGCTGCCGTAATTCGGACGCGGGAACCTCGAGCCGGCAGTGAAGTCGAAGCGGTCGAGCAGAACCGTCCAGATCGCCTTGAGCTGCATATAGGCGAAGTTCTTGCCCATGCACGCATGTTTGCCGCCGCCGAAGCCGATCAGGGCGTAATGGTGCTGCCTGTCCTCGCTGGCGGGCGGTGCAAAGCGGTCGGGGAAGAACCGCTCCGGGTCGGCGAAGACATGGGGCAGGCGGTGCGAAACCGCCGGCGATACCATGGCCATGGTGCCGACAGGCACGACACTGCCCCTGTAGCGGAGCGGTTCGAGCACCTTCCGGATCAGCAATATCAGCGGCGGGTGCAGCCGCTCGCACTCGCGCACGGCGTTTTCCATCGCCGGCTGGCGCTGGAGGCTGTCGAGGCTCACGGACTCCGCGTCGCGGTAAACCTCCCGCGCCTCGTCCCTCAACCGCGCCAGGTAGGAGGGCGCCCTGAAGAGCTCAAGGCCAGTCCAGGTCGCGAGCACCGCGCTGGTGTGCTGGCCCGCGAACAGCACCGTCAGCAGGATCCCCGTGATCTCGTCGTCGTTGAGAGCACGGCCATCCTTGTAACGGGCGTTCATGAGCGTCTGCATGAAGTCGTCGGGGCCGGCCCCGGCGTTCCGGCGCGCCGCCATGATCCCGCCGAAAAGCTCCGCGACCCTTCGGCGGGCCCGGTCGCGGCTGCGGTGCGCCGGGGTGGGAAGCCTCGGAAGGAAGAAGCCGAGCGTGTTGATGCCCTTCTGCAGGTCGTGATAGGCCTCGGCGAACCCGGTATCCACCCGGTCGCGGACCTCCTGCCCGATCAGGCAGCGGCTGGCGATCCTGACGGTGAGTTCGTTCATCGCATGCGGCAGATCGATGTCGCCCTCCTCGCCGAGGGCGTCGGCGAAGGCGCTCGCCTCCTCGAACATGATGAGGGCAAATTTCCGCATGGCGGCTTCACGGAGCGCGGGGAACAGAAATCCCAGTTGCTCCGCCATGACTTCCGGCGAAGTGTCATAGGCCACGCCGCGACCGAAGACGGGCACGGTGAAGCGATAGACCGCCTTGGCGTTCAGCTGGGTCTCCGGCGCCCTGAAATAGAAGTCGTGGGCTTCGGGCCCGGCGAAGAGGACAAAATCGCGGACACCCAGCCTGAAGCGGAAGAGGTCGCCATGCTCGCGCCAGCCGCGGCTCAGCATGGCGACCGGGTCCCGTTGAAATTCCCTGAGATGGCCGATCAGCGGCCAGCGGCCCGCCAGTTCCGGAACAGGCTCTTCCGGCCGCGGCGGGAGGTCTGCGGTATGCAGGGTCGCCATGCTGTGAGACCGGTTCGCCATCCTCGCCCTCAATGGATGAACGGCAGCATCGAGAAGCGCGCCCGCTGCGTGTAGCGCTCCCACAGTTCGCCGTATTTGGCCCGGCAGCGGCGTTCATCGCGTATCGAGCGGTGCCACAGGAGACCCGCCAGCCATGCCGGCAGCAGGTAGGGGCCCCAGGACGTGAACCCGGTGGTGAGCGCGAAGGCGAGATAGATGCAGATCTCGCCCGTATAGTTGAGGTGCCGCCCGATTCCCCAGAATCCGGAGACCAGGAGGCGCCCGTCCAGGGTCAGAGCGGGCTGCCCCCAGATCCTGATATCGGGGTCGCGCTTGAAGCCGTGTTTCTGCTGGTTGGCGCCGAGAAAGAGCCAGAAGCCGAAGGCGAACAACAGGACGATGGCCATGGCAGCGGCCGGAGACAGCGGATCCGGCGCGTGAACCAGCCACCAGCCGGGCAGGCAGTAGAAGAACGGCACCAGCACATAGTCGCCCCAGACCAGCATCCATCCGAAGCGCTCGCTGATGATGTCCCAAGTATGGATCATGCCCTGCTCGAACTGAAAGTAGTTGAGCACGTAGAGGAAGGTGAACGCCTGATAGAGCGCCATCGCCAGGGTAAGCTCGCCATAGGTCTCCCACTGCACGACGGCGAAGGAGGCATTGATGAGCGACAGGCCGATAAGCGAGGGGCGGTAGCTGAACAGCTTCAGGTCGAGCCCGAACCGGACCGGGCCGGCATCGACGCCGCAGAAATAGCCCCGCCAGAACCCCGGCGCAGCGCCGGGCGCGCGCACCCCCCGCCAATACAGCCAGCCGGCGAGGGCAAACGCGAAGGCATTCGCCGCCACGAACAGGGCGGCGAAGTGGGTGTAAAGCGCCGAAAGAGAGAACCAGCCGAAGAATTGGGCAAGGCCCGCCGCGACCGCGGCGATCAGGAAGAGCGCGAGGCCGTTCAGCTTGTAGATGCGCTCATTGCCCTCGGCGTCCGGCCCCGTGATGCGGCGGCTGGGAAGGACCATCGAACCCAGGAAGAGCAGCGCGACGAATACGAGCACCATTGCCGCCGCTTCGAGCAACGCCCCGCCCGACAGCGCGAACGACAGGGGGGGCGTTTCAGGCGGGGACACCGCCGTCCCCGGACCCGCGGGCCAGAGTTTCCCGCCATTTGCGCACCGTCACTTCCTGAAAGGCCTTGACTACCGGATTGAACTCGACGGGGCGGGCATCCCAGTGTTTCTCGTAACCCTGCTGCTCCGCTTCCAGCGCAAACCGGTCCTGGTCGAGCAGGGGGGCGATCAGGACGCGGTTGGATATTTTCATCACCGCGGTCATGGCGAAACGCGGAATGCGCACCGGCAGGAACGGTATTTTCAGAGACTTGAAATAGAACAGGAAGAACACCCGGGTGGTGCGCTCGTCCATGGGCAGCACGAACAGCCAGTGCTTGATCGCGTCGTCGGTGTTCGACCACTGGTAAGGATATTCGTAGCAGAGCTCCATGCGGTTGGTGTTGAGCCGCTCGTGGTCCACGAACAACCCCGAAATGCGCCCGCGCCCGACGCGCGTGTCATAGGCGAGATGCACATTGTCGCCGACGGTTTCGCAGGAGGCGAGTTCGGCTCCGTCGAAGGGCCGGTAGCGGCGGTGCAGATGCGCGTGGGTGAAGTCGCTCACATTGTCGATCACCATCGAGTGGTGCGCCGCCCAGGTGAAGCGCAGCGGCACGCAGGTCCAGCGGCCCGGCCCTTCCAGCTCGGGAATCTCCGGGATCGGGCGCTGCTCCGCCTGCTCCGGGTCGCCGGGGAAGAGCCAGACCAAGCCGTAGCGGACCTTCACCGGATAGGTCTTGAGCGCGAGCCGCGGGAAGCTTCGCCCGTTGCCGTCATAAGGGACCCCGGCAGGACGCTCCTTGCCGCCATATTCCCAGCCGTGATAGGCGCAGACCAGCCGGCATCCCTCCACATGGCCGATGGAGAGCTTGAGCTGGCGGTGCGCGCAGCGGTTCTCGATCGCCTGGAACGAGCCGTCCGTTCCCCGGAACAGCGCAATCGAGTGCTTCCAGAAAACGACCTCGACCACCGTCCCCGGCTTGAGCCGGCGCACTTCCTCCACCGCATACCAGTAATTCGGGTCCATGCCCGCGGCGCGCGCCTGCTGGCGGAGCGTGCCGGCCTCCTCGAAGCAGGGCGGTGGCCTCATGTCGCGCTCCCGTCCGGCATCGCCTGCAGGCGCGGCGCGGGACTTTCCGCCTCTCTCGCGGCGCGCTGCTCCGGGACGTCTGCGCGCGGCGGTTTTGCGGACGGATTCACGATTGCGTTCCGGGCGAAGTGAAACGCGTAGGCTTCATGGACCGCGTCGCGGATGCCGGTCGGCCGGTAGCCAAGCTCGCGTTGCGCCTTGCCGGTGGCGGCGTGACGGCGCTTTTTCAGCAGGCGTATGGCGCCGGGCGTGAAGCGCTGGGGGAAGTCCGGGTGGAACCGGCTTAGGTAAGAGCTCGCCACTTCCGAAAAGGCGAGCATCAGGGGGGCGGGAATCCGCCGGCGCGGCCTCGGGACGCCCGAGACTTCCTCATACAGCCCCACGATCTCCGAGATGGTCTTGTACTCGCTGCTGAAGATGTATTTTTCGCCCGAGCGGCCGCGGCGCATGCACAACAGGTGCCCCTCGACGATGTCGCGCGCCGCGACGAACTCGAACCCGCCATCGATATAGGCGTGAAGCTTGCCGTTGGCGTAGTCGCAGAGCGTTCTTCCCAGCCGCGAGGGCAGATAGTCGGCGCCTCCCACCACCGCGCAACAGGTCGCAATCACGACATCCTGTCCCGCGGCCGCCGCGCGCCAGCATTCCTGCTCGACCAGCGACTTGCTGCGCTCATAGGGCATCGTGCGTTCCATGGGATAGAACGGCATGGTCTCGTCGCTGGGCGCGGACGGATCGTCCGGATCGTAGCCGACCGCGCTGAAGGAGCCGGTCACGACGACGCGGCCTGCCTCGGCCTCTCGCGCCGCTTGCAGCACGTTGCGGGTGCCGCGAACATTGCACTCGAACACCTCCCGGCGATGGGCGCGGTTGCCTTCGATGGTCGAGATTTTGGCCGCGACATGATAGACGCCCCGGCAGCCGGCGAGCGCCTGCCTTGTGGCGTTCAAATCCCGGATGTCGCCGAACACGCGCTCCACATCGAGGCCTTCCAGCCCCTCATTGTTGTCCTCGTGCCTCAGCAGCACCCGGACCCGTACGCCGTCGTCGAGCAGCCGGCGCACGAGATTGGCGCCGACATGCCCGGCCGAACCGGTAACGAAAACGGGCGGCATCGTCGAGCCCGCCGACATCCTCGATGGAGACGTCATCACAGCCGCTTTCCGTTAAAGGGAGCGGGGAGCCAATCCAGTTCCATGAGATGGGGACAAAGTCTTGCCGACAATGCCGTTCACTCACCGGCCGGCATCGCAACGGCAAGTGCGTTGAATCGAATCCACGCCTGTTTGTGCCATGAGATATCGCGAATTCTTCATGCCTGTGCCTCCATCTCCGAGAAGGCCGCAGTACCGGCGGGCCGGCATGAAACCGAACGGCATAGAGGGTATACAAAATGGCTTATTTGTCAAATACAACGCGTCTGTAGCGCTCTCGCTTTGTCCGGAAAGCGAATGCCCGACTCAGGAAAAAGACCCCTTGCGTCATCCCGGTTTTCTTCCGCCCCGGCACCGCTATCGCTCCTCGCGAAGGCGCGGTCCATCCCTCGCTCCCGATGCCGCCGCAGCCGGTGGAAAGCAGGCCGAAACGCCGAGGCCGTCATGGCAGTCCGAAGACTTCGACCTGCCATGACGGCCTCGGCACTTGAGCCAAGAGAGAAAGCCCGGTCGGACCGGCTGGACAAAGCCCGATTTTCTCCTTTATTTTCAACGCCCCGGTTCGAGACGGCCGGACACTTTATGTCCTTGACTTTACTGCGAAAATAAACTTCCGTTAGGGTCATCACACGGCGCACGCCGCGCCAGGAGGCGCAACCCCATGTCCGAACGGACCCTGTCCATCGAATATTGCGTGGCTTGAAACTACGAGCCGCGCGCCCTCCGTGCGAGGGACATCCTGCAGGCGAATACCGGCCTTGCCGTGGACCTGGTCAAGGGCGGCGGCGGCGTCTTCGAAATCCGGCGGGACGGCGAGATGCTGTTCTCCAAGAAGGCGACGGGGCGCTTCCCGACCGACGAGGAATTGCACACGCTGCAATAGCCCGCATGCGCCGCCCGACAGTTCCCGGATGGTTTCTGGCGGCGCTGCTGCTGGCCGTCCAGCCGGCGCATGCCCACGAGCCTCGCGCGGCCGTTCCGGATTCGGCGGAGCAGCTGCGGCTCTCCTTCGCCCCCGTGGTGCGCGCCGTCCGGCCTGCGGTGGTCAACATCTTCGCGACCGGGCGCAGGGTCGAGCGCCGGTCGCCCTTTTCCGGCGTCCCCTTCCTCGACGATCCCTTCTTCCGCCGCTTCTTCGATTTCGGCGAGCGGCGGCGGCAACGGGCGCAGAACTCGCTCGGCTCCGGCGTGGTCGTCGGCGCGGACGGGCTGATCGTGACCAACCACCATGTCATCGAGAATGCCGGCGCCATCAAGGTCGTGCTCGCCGACCGGCGCGAATTTCCGGCAAAGGTCGTCGCCTCCGACGAGCGCAGCGACCTCGCCCTGCTCCGGGCCGGGCTCGACGGCGCCACGCTCCGGCCGGCGGTGCTCGGCGACTCCGACAGCCTCGAAGTCGGCGACCTCGTGCTGGCGATCGGCAATCCCTTCGGCGTCGGCCAGACGGTGACCTCCGGCATCGTCTCGGCGCTGGCGCGCACCGGCCCGTCGGTTCGCGGCCCCGGCTACTTCATCCAGACCGACGCCGCCATCAATCCCGGCAATTCGGGCGGCGCCCTGGTCAATCTGGCCGGCGAGGTCATCGGCGTGAACACGGCGATCTTCTCCCGCAGCGGCGGCTCGCACGGCGTCGGCTTCGCCATCCCGTCCAACCTCGTGCGGGTCATGGTCGAGACCGCCCGGAGCGGCGGGCGCGTCGTCCGGCCCTGGCTCGGCGTCGAGAGCCAGCCCGTGACGCCGGACCTTGCGGACGCGCTCGGCCTCGCCCGGCCGGGCGGCCTATTGGTCCGGGCCGTGCGCAACGACGGGCCGTTCGCGCGCGCCGGCGGGGCGCGGGGTGATGTCATCCTGTCCGTGAACGGGCATCCTGTGCTGGACCGGACGGCGCTGCGCTTCCGCATGACGACGCTGCGGCCGGGCGGCGAGGCTGAATTCGGAATCCTCCGACGCGGCGAGGAGGCCGTGCTGTCCGTCCCGGTCGAGCTGCCGCCGGAAGTGCCGCTGCGCGACCGCAGGCAGTTGCGGGGATCGCATCCGCTCGCCGGCGCCGAAATCGTCAACCTGTCGCCGGCGGTGATCGAGGAGTTCGCCTTCAGCGGACCCGGCACAGGCGTAATGATCGCCGATGTGGCGCGCGGTTCGCCCGCCCGGCGGCACGGCTTCCGGCCGGGAGACCTGCTGCGCAGCATCGATGGGCGGGAGGTAGCCGATACGGCCGGGATCGAGGCCATTCTCCGGGCCGGCGGCCGTCCGTGGCGCATTTCGATCTGGCGCGGCGGGCGTTCGCTGACCACAATCTTCCGATGACCGGCTCGCTGTTCCAGGCCGCAGGGTTCGCGGACGAGGCGCCCCGCCCGCTCGCCGACCGGCTGCGTCCGGCATCGCTGGACGAGGTCGTCGGGCAGGACCATGTGCTCGGGCCCGACGGGCCGGTGGGGCGGATGCTGGCCGCCGGCAGGCTTGCCTCCATCGTCTTCTGGGGACCGCCCGGCTGCGGTAAGACCACCATCGCGCGCCTGCTGGCGGGCGCGGCGAACCTGCATTTCACGGCGCTGTCGGCTGTCTTCTCGGGGGTGGCGGACCTGCGCAAGGTCTTCGCCGAGGCCGAGAGCCGCCGCGAGGCCGGCCGGGGCACCATGCTGTTCGTGGACGAGATCCACCGCTTCAACCGCGCCCAGCAGGACGGGTTCCTGCCCTGGGTCGAGAACGGCACGGTGGTGCTGATCGGCGCGACGACCGAGAACCCCTCCTTCGAGCTGAACGCGGCGCTGCTCTCCCGCGCCCAGGTGCTGGTGCTGCGCCGGCTCGACGAGGACGGGCTGGAAACGCTGCTTGAGCGCGCCGAGGCGAGCCTGGGCGCGCCGCTGCCGCTCGACGAGGGCGCGCGCACGGCGCTCAAGGCGCTGGCGGACGGCGACGGGCGCTACCTGCTCAACCTCGCCGAGGAGATAACGGGCGGACCTCTGCTCGATGCCGCCGGCCTCGCCCGCGTCGCGCAGCGCCGCGCGCCGGTTTACGACAAGGACCGCGAGGGGCATTACAACCTCATCAGCGCGCTCCACAAGTCGCTGCGCGGCTCCGACCCGGACGCCGCGCTCTACTGGCTCGCGCGGATGCTGGACGGCGGCGAGGACCCGCGCTACGTCGCCCGCCGGCTGGTCCGCTTCGCCTCGGAGGATGTCGGGCTCGCGGATCCGACGGCCCTGCCCGCCGCGCTCGCCGGCTGGGAGGCCTATGAGCGGATCGGCAGCCCCGAGGGCGAACTCGCGCTTGCCCAGACCGTACTGCATCTCGCTACCGCGCCCAAGTCCAACGCCGCTTATGCGGCCTTCGGAGAGGCCATGCGGTCGGCGCGCGAGACCGGATCGCTTATGCCGCCGATGCACAGCCTGAACACGCCGACCCGGCTGATGAAGGACCTCGGCTACGGCGAGGGCTACGCCTACGACCACAATGCGCCGGACGCCTTCGCCGGCGTCAGCTACTTCCCGGACGGCATGGCGCGGCAGCAATTCTACCGGCCCGACGGGCGCGGCGCCGAGGCGGAGATCGCAGAGCGGCTGGCCGCCTGGGCCAGGCGGCGCAAGCCATGAACCTCTGGATCGCCGTCGCCGCCGGCGGGGCGCTCGGCGCGCTCGCGCGCTGGTTCATGGTCGTGCAGGCGACGCGGCTGCTGGGCCCGGAGTTTCCGGCGGGCACCATGGCCGTCAACGTGCTGGGCTCGCTGGCCATGGGGCTGGTGGCGGCCCTGCTGGCGCAAGGGCTTTCGCTCTCGGCGGAGCTCCGCACCTTCCTTACCGTCGGCTTCCTCGGCGGCTTCACCACCTTCTCCGCCTATTCGCTCGATGCGGTCGGGCTGGCCGAACGGGGCGCGTGGGCGGGCGCGGCCTTCTACACGGCAGGCTCGGTCGCGCTCGGCATCCTCGCCTTTCTCGCCGGCGCCCGGCTCGCGCGCGTCCTGCTGTGACCGGCGTTCGCCTAGAAGAGGTCTCCGCCCATGAGGCCGGGCAGCGGCTCGACCGCTGGGTTGCGCGCCGCCTGCCGGGCCTGCCGCAGGGCCGGCTCCAGAAGCTGCTGCGCACGGGCCAGGTGCGCATGGACGGGCGGCGCGCCCGCGCCGGCGACCGGCTGGAAGCGGGCGCCATGGTGCGGCTGCCGCCTTCCGGTCCGGCTCCGGAGGCCCGGCCCGCGCCGCTGCCCGACCGGCTGGTGGAAGAAGTGCGCGGCTGGGTGCTGCATCTCGACGAGGCGGTGATCGCGCTCGACAAGCCGGCCGGTCTCGCGGTTCAGGGCGGCAGGAGCACGGCGCGCCATCTCGACGGGATGCTGGAGGCGCTGCGCTTCGAGGCGCCGGAGCGCCCGCGCCTCGTCCACCGGCTGGACAAGGACACGAGCGGCGTGCTGCTGCTGGCGCGCAGCGCGGCCGACGCGGCGCGGCTGACGGCGGCTTTCCGGGCGCGCGAGGCGGAGAAGCTCTACTGGGCCGTGACCGCCGGCGCGCCGGAGCCGCCCGCCGGTCGCATTGCGCTTGCGCTGGCGAAGCGCGGGCGTCCGGGCGGCGAGCGGGTCGCGGCGGATGCAGGGGGCAAGAAGGCCGTCACCGACTACGAGACGCTCGCCCGCGCCGGGAAGCGCGCCGCCCGGCTGGCGCTCCGGCCGCTGACCGGGCGCACGCACCAGCTCCGCGCGCATCTGGCCGCTATCGGCTGTCCGATCCTGGGCGACGGTAAATATGGCGGCAGGCCGGCCTTCCTGGAGGGCATCGGCCTTGAGCCGCGCCTGCATCTCCACGCCCGCGCCATCGCACTGGACCATCCCCGCGGCCGGGGCCGGCTGGAAGTCGAAGCGCCGGCGCCGCCCCTGCTTGCAAACGCTTTCCTCCTGCTGGGGCTGGAGGTTCAGGGGGACGCCAACTCTTCGCGGTAAAGCGCCTCGGTCGCCTCGTCGAAGCAGGCGAAGACGATGCGCGCGAAGCCGGCGCCATGGGTCTGCGCCCCGGCGACCGCAATGCCGGCCGCGCGGGCCGGCGGGAAGCCGTAAACGCCGGTGGAGATGGCCGGAAAGGCGATGGAGCCGAGGCCGTACTCCCGCGCGAGCGCGAAGCAATTGCGGTAGCAGGCGGCGAGCAGCACGTCTTCCGTCCCGGCGTCGCGCCAGATGGGCCCGACCGTGTGGATGACATGGCGGGCCGGCAGGCGGTAGCCGGCGGTGATGCGCGCCTCGCCGGTCGGACAGCCGCCGAGCCTGCGGCATTCGGCCAGCAATTCGGGTCCGGCGGCCCGGTGGATGGCCCCGTCCACCCCGCCGCCGCCCAGCAGCGTCTCGTTCGCCGCATTGACGATGGCATCGACCCCAAGCGTCGTGATGTCGCCCCGGAACAATTCGATCATGGCCGTGCCTCCTCTTCCTTGTGCCTTCGCCAGAGCGGGCGCAGCAGCAGCAGGCCCGGCAGGCAGGCGAGCGCCGTCAGCGCGAAGAAGGTGTTCCAGTCCCCGTCCAGGCGGTCCACGATCCAGCCCGACGGTGCGGAGAGCACGATCCGGGCGGACGCCATGAGCGAGGAGAGCAGCGCGAACTGCATCATCGTGTAGGAGATGTTGCAGAGGCTCATCAGCCAGGCGAGGAAGGCCGTGGTGCCGAGCCCGGCGGTGAAGCCTTCCAGCGCGGCGACGCCGGCCAGCCACCCGATGTCGCGCCCCGCCTCGTTGAGCGGGATGAAGGCCAGGTTCGAAAGCGCCTGCAGGACGCCCGCCGCCAGCAGGCTTGGCAGCAGGCCCAGCGCATGGACCGCGAGGCCGCCCGCGAGAATGCCCGCGAGCGACGCGATGAAGCCACCCGTCTCGACCGCCGCTGCGATCTCCGTCTTGGAGAAGCCGAGCTCGATATAGAACGGGATGGCCATGGCGGCGAGCGCGGCGTCGCCCAGCTTGTAGAACAGGATGAAGGCCAGCACCGCCCCCCAGCCGGGCCGGGCGAAGAACTCGGCAAGCGGCGCCAGGGCCGCGCCCGCAAGGCGGGCTGCGGCGGCCCCGCCCCAGGCCGTCGCCCTGCCGGCGAGCCGGCGCTCCCGCGCCTCGGCCTCCGGG
>JAPOZD010000210.1 GCA_026706245.1 Alphaproteobacteria bacterium | reverse complement strand
CATCGGGATCACGTTCCAGATGTAGTCGCCGATGGAGGTCACGAAGAAGCCCATCAGCCACTTGAACGGACCGAAGAACAGGAAGAAGGCCAGCAGCACCACGGAGAGCCAGATATTCCACTCCGAAATGATGCGGATGCCGTTACCTACCCCCGAGACGGCCGAAATCGTCGCGACGATCGAGATCACGACAATCAGGACGATCTGCGTCGCGATGCCGGGATCGAGGCCGAACAGCACATTCATGCCGGTCGCCATCTGGGTGACGCCAAGACCGAGCGAGGTGGCGACGCCGAAGACCGTCCCGAACACCGCGAGCAGGTCCACGCCGTGCCCGATGGGCCCGTAGATGCGATCCCCGATGATCGGGTAGAGCGCCGAGCGCAGTGTGAGCGGCAGCTTCTTGCGGAAGCCGAAATAGGCAAGGCAGAGCCCGATGATCACATAGACCGCCCAGCCGTGGAATCCCCAGTGGAAGTAGGTGACCCGCATGGCATGGACCGCGCGGTTCATGTCCATGTCGGTCACGCCGACAACGTCCGCATGGGGATTGTTCGGATAGCCCCATGGCTGGGTGTTGTCGAAATAGAACATCGGCTCGGCCACGCCGAAGAACAGGATGCCGATGCCGACGCCGGCGGAGAACAGCATCGCGAACCAGGAGAAATTGCTGAACTCCGGCCGCGAATCGTCGTCTCCGAGCCGGACCGACCCGTGCCGCGAGCACATCAGGTAAAGGCAGACGAACACCAGGAAAACGACGATGAGGATGTAGTACCAGGCCAGCGACACCTGCACCCAGTCCCGGATCGCCGTGTAGATGCTGCTGGCGAACTCGACATTCAGGATCGTGAACACAACGAAGGCGATAACCATGCCCTTCGCCGCGAATCCCATGCCGCTGTGCAGGCCCTTCATCAGCCCTGCATCGGCCACGAGCGCTTCCCGCCTGTTCTCCGCCATGACGCCGTCTCCTTTTCGCTGTCGCGAAGTCCTCCATGAAGCCCTGCCCGTTTCTCGGCAGGCATAATAAACGCGCTCCTTCCCCATGCTTCGGGAGCGCGGCGACGCCGGCGAATCGGCGACACAAATGGAAGCCTGCACTGGATACCGGCCGGGCCGCAAGCAAAAATGTCGCACCCGCCGCAACGCCGGCGACGATAACCCGGTCCTGCCGGAACCTAGCCCGGCCGTCTCCAAGGCTGCGGTCTGGCGGGTTATGCCAGCGGTCGTTGATCGGAACCTATGCCAACGGCCGCCGGAAACCTCCTCTCCCGCTTGCGGGGGAGGTCGGGTGGGGGGCCGCTTGCGCGCCAGCGGAAGCGGCAGGCGAAGCCTGGCAAAGGTCCGTCACGCCGAGGGGCCCTCCCCCGCCCCTCCCGCCGAGCGGGAGGGGAGCGAAAGAAGCCGCCTCAGAACATGAGTCCCGCTTTGCGCATCATGGTATGAACCGCTCGGAAGGACGTAGGGTACCGCGCGTCAGCTCAACCAACCGTAGCAGCGCGGGTGGGAAGCTCGCGAATCGCCGCTCCCGTCTCCCTGTCGGCCTGCGCCAGATCGTATTGGGCCTGAAGGTTCAACCAGAACTGCGGCTCCGACCCGAACCAGTGACCCAGGCGCAATGCGGTATCGCCGGTGATCGAGCGCTTGCCGGCGACGATCCGGCCGATCCGGTTCGGGGGCACGCCGATCTGGCGGGCGAGCCCGGTGGGAGTGACGGCCAGTTCCTCCAGTTCGTCCCTGAGGACTTCGCCCGGGTGGACTGCTTGCATGAACATCGGCGCTCGCCCCTTCACTCGTGGTAATCGACGATCTCGACATTATGCGGTCTCGGCCGGCCCCGGCTCCAGCCCCCGCCCCACTGCGCCGCCCGGGTTCGATGCGGGGCGGCGCAATGGGAAAGCCGGACACCTCCCGCCACCGCTAGCGCCCGTCCGCGCGATGGCGGCGGAGACGGGCGAGGCGGCTGTTGCGCTCCAGGCCGTGGCGCTGCAGGAAGCGCTGCACCGTGCAGGCGTTGAACACCACGCCTTCCGCGGCCAGCGCATCGCGCAGCGCCCGCCCGGAAATCGCCGGGCGCTCCTCCAGAATGCGGAAAATGCGCTCCCGCTCGCGCTCGATCAGCGACGGACGATAGCCGCCCTGCCGGTCGGGCCGCACATGGCCGCGTTCGCGGAACCGCTTCACCCAGTTGCGGACGCTGACCGCCCCCAGCCCGAAATGCCGGGCGGCGGCCGCGGCGGTCCACCCGCGTTCCACCACGGCCGCCACGGCAGCGGCGCGCAGGTGCTCGCCGACCGCGCGGCCCTGTTTCAGTTCCGGCAGGCCCCCGCCCTTCGTTCCGCCTGTCGATTCCACCGTCATCCTCGTCTCCTCCAGCGGGGTCATCCCCGCTGCTGCAACGCCAATCCATAATGCGCCGTTTCGGCCCGTCCGCCGCCGCTGCGCCGTCCTTCCACCGCAGAAGCCAAACGCCGCAAAACGCCGCGCAGGCGCACTCCGCCCGTTTGCTGCCCAAAGGACAGCCGGCCCGCATTCGCCAGGGCGTGATCGGTGCGGGAACTTGCGCGCGCCGCAGAGGTCCGCCGGATTGTCAGGTCCAGATCATGCCTTCCTCGGGTGGTACCAAAATGGCGACTTGAAACAAATATAGAACAAACATAGGCAATGTCAAGCCCGTATGTCCGCAGCCGGCGTAGAGGGGGCCGAACCGGGCCCGGCCTTACTCCAGCCCCGCCGCCTCCAGGGCTGCGGCCTGGCGGGCCGTGAGGGCGTCCACGTCAAAGCCGTCTATGAGGCCGTGGAAGAGGCGGTGCCAGTTCACCTCCGCCCTGAGCCGCATGAAGACCGAGCCGAGGCCGATGGCGGCGCGGTCCATGAGCACGAATTCGCGCGGCGGGCGCACCCCGCCGACGCGCCGGAGCTCCCGATGCACCCTGGCGGCGACGGTCGCGCCGTAAAGCCCGCTCTCGCTCTCCTGGATGCGCTGGACGCGGTCCTGAAGCAAGGGCGCGTAAAGGAACTCCGCCCAGATGTTCAGCACCTCGATCAGCTCGCGCGACGGGTTCTCGAAGCCCCAAGTCTCGTAAGCCGAGACCGCCAGCGCCTCGTCGCCGTCCCGGAGCGCCCGGTAGAGGTCGATCACGCCCTTGACGAAGGACGGCGGGAACACCCGGATGCAGCCGAAATCCAGCAGGTTGATGCCGAAATCCTCCCGCATCGAGTAGTTGCCGAGATGCGGGTCGCCATGGATGACGCCGCAGTCGTAGAAGGGCACATACCAGGCGCGGAACATGTTCTCGGCCAGCCGGTTGCGCGCCTCTACGGCCAGGTCCACCGCCTCCAGGAGCGGGCGGCCGTCGATCCAGGTCATGGTGAGCAGGCGGGCGGTCGAAAGTGCCTCCACAGGCTCCGGCACCGTCACGCCGGGCTCGCCGGCCAGCATCGCCCCGTAGAGGCGCATATGCTTCGCCTCGCGATGGTAGTCGAGCTCCTCCCTGAGCCGCTCCGAAAGCTCCTGGAAGATGCTGTCCGTGCGCACCGCCCGGTCGCGGCGCTCATAGACCGAGAACACCAGTCGCAACTGCCGGAGGTCGGCCTCCACGGCCGCGGCCATGTCGGGATATTGCAGCTTGCAGGCAAGCCGCGCGCCGTCCGGCGCGGTCGCGCGGTGGACCTGGCCGAGCGAGGCCGCATGGGCCGCACTTCGCTCGAACTCGCGGAAGCGCCGCGGCCAGTCCGGGCCGAGCTCGCCCGCCATCCGCCGGCGCACGAACGGCCAGCCCATGGACGGCGCATCGGCCTGCAATTGCCGCAACTCCTCGGCATAGGCCGAGGGCAGGGCGTCGGGAATGGTGGCGAGGATCTGCGCGACCTTCATCAGCGGCCCCTTGAGGCCGCCCACCGCCGCCGCGAGCTCGCGCGCATGGGCGTCATGCTCAATCCTGCGCCCGAGCAGCCGGCGCCCGGCATAGTTCGCCGCAAGGCCGCCGACGGCGCCGCCGACCCGCGCATAGCGCCGAAGCTGGCCGCCGAGGCCGCCCGAGTCGTCGCTCATGCGGCCTCCAGTTCGTCCACGAAGCCGGCGATGCGCGCAAGGCCCCGGTCCCAGAATGCGGGGTCGCGGGCATCCAGGCCGAAGGGGGCCAGCAACTCGCCATGGTGCTTCGACCCGCCGGCGGCGAGCATGTCGAGATACTTGGCCTCGAAGTCCTCGCTCCCGTCCTCATAGGCGGCGTAGAGCGCGTTCACCAGGCAATCGCCGAAGGCGTAGGCATAGACATAGAAGGGGGCGTGGATGAAGTGGCCGATATAGGTCCACATCGCGCGGTAGGAATCGTCGAAGGCGAAGGCGTCGCCGAGGCTCTCGCGCTGGGTTTCCATCCAGATGTCGCCGATGTCCTCCGCCGTCAGCTCCGCCCCGGCGCGCGCCTCGTGGAGCCGGCGCTCGAATTCGTAGAAGGCGGTCTGGCGCACCACGGTGTTCAGCATGTCCTCGACCTTGCCGGCCAGCAGCGCGCGGCGGCCCTCGGGCGGGGCCGTCTTCAGCATCGCCTGGAAGGTCAGCATCTCGCCGAAGACCGACGCCGTTTCGGCAAGGGTGAGTGGCGTCGCAGCGAGGAAATAGCCCTGCCCTGCCGCCAGCGACTGATGCACGCCGTGGCCGAGCTCATGCGCGAGCGTCGCCACATCGCGCGCCCGGCCCTGGTAGTTGAGCAGCACATACGGATGCGCGCCCGGCACGGTCGAGTGCGAGAACGGCCCGGACGCCTTGCCGGGCCGCGGCGGCGCGTCGATCCAGCCAGTGTCGAAGAACCGGCCGGCGAGCGCCGCCATCTGCGGCGAGAAGGCGCCGTAGGAGTCCAGCACGAGGCGCTTCGCCTCGGCCCAGGAATAGTCGCGCCCGTCCGCCTCCGGCAGCGGCGCATTGCGGTCCCACCAGGCGAGCCTTTCAGAGCCGAGCCACCCGGCCTTCAGGCGGTAATAGCGGTGCGAGAGTGCGGGATAGGCCCGCTTGACTGCGCCGACCAGCGCATCGACCACCTCGTCCTCGACCCGGTTCTGCAGGTTGCGCGCGGAGACGGATCGGGAGAAGCCGCGCCAGCGGTCGTCGATCTCCTTGTCCTTGAGCAGCGTATTGAGGATATGCGCGAAGAGCCGCTCGTTTTCCCCAAGCACCGTCGAGAGCGTTGAGGCGGCGGCCCTGCGCGCGCCGGCATCGGCATCGGAGAGCCGGTCGAGCGCCTCCTCCATGGTGAGCCGGCGATCGCGGAAGGGGAAGCGAAGCGCGGCGAGCGTCTCGTCGAACAGCCGCGTCCAGGCCGACGAGCCCGCCACATCGCGGTCGAGCAGCAGACGCTCCATGTCCTCGGCAAGCTGATGGGGGCGGAAGGACCGGCTCTGCTCCAGCCAGGGGCGGTAGCGGCCAAGGCGCCCGCTCTCCTCCAGCCGGTGGGCGAGAACGTCGTCGTCGATCTCGTTGAGCTCGAGCTGGAAGAAGACGGTGTGCGCGGCAATCTCCGCGAAGCGCTCCTGGATGGACTGGTGGAAACGCCCGGTCTCCGGGGACGCCATGTCGCCCGCGCGGCGCAGGCCCGCATAGCTGAGCAGCCTCGCCAGGCGCTCATGGAGCCGCTCATAGGCCTCGACCGCGTCCGCCAGCGCCTCGCCGTCGAGCTCCGCGAGCCGGCCCTTCCAGCGCTCCGCTATCGCGCGGGCTTCGGCATGGGCGGTCTCCAGGTCGCGGGCGACATCGGGGCCGTCGGGCGCGCTGTAGAGGTCGGTCAGGTCCCAGACCGGCAGCGTGGCGCTCTCGCGCTCGGTATCGGGCATTGCTAAACCTTGTCCCACGGGCGGACCATCATACAGGGGCGCGGAATGAATGCGGATAGCGGGTCTGGCGGATGACTCCCGTCCGGCGGGGATACCTGTTCGCGGTCGCGTCCTCGCTCGGCCTGGGGCTCGCGATCGCGGCCTCGCGCGCGGCCTATGAGGGGGGTGCGACGCCGATCGCGATCTCGCCCGTGCGCGCCGTGCTGCTGGCGCTGATGCTCTGGCTCATCTGCCTCGCCACCCGGCGCAGCCTGCTGCTGCCGAAACGAGACATGCTCTCCTGCCTCGGCCTCGGCGTGCTGGCGGCCCACATGTTCTACGGCAATATCGCGGCGGTGGAGACGATCCCGATTGGCCTCGCCGCCCTCTGTTTCTTCGTCTATCCGCCGCTGGTGGGCGCGTTCTCCGCCGCGCTCGACCGGCGCTGGCCGAGCGCGGCGGTCATGGGCGCGCTCGTGCTCGCCTTCGCGGGCGTCGGGCTCGCGCTCGGCGTCGGCTTCGACGGCCTCGATCCGTTCGGCGTGTTCCTCGGCGTCTCGGCCGGCGTCGCCTGCTCGGTCAGCGTGCTCTGGCTCGCGCGCGGCATGGCGCATGCCGACCCGCTGCCGGTGATGTTCTGGTTCTCGGCGGTGGCGGCGGCGATCCTCGTGCCGATCGCCCTCTTCTCCGGGGAGGCGCGGCTGCCGGTGACCGCGGCGGGCTGGGCCGGGTGCCTCGCCGTGATCGTCTGCCAGGTCTCCTCGATCCCGCTCTACTACGGGGCCGTGCGCCTCGCCGGGGCCGAGAACACCTCCATGCTGAACAACCTCCAGCCGCTCACCAGCATCTTCGCCGCCTGGGCGCTCTACGCCGAGCGGCTCGGCCCCTGGCAATGGCTGGGCGCGCTCATGGTGCTGGGCGGCATACTGTGGATGCAGACCGCGCTCCGCCGGCGCTCCGAACGCCTGCGCGGCCGGGGCTGAGGCCGGGGCTCTACTTCAGCAGCGGCATGACCTCCTCGGCGAAGCGGGAGAGGCGCTCTTCGGTGCGCTCGACGGAGCGGGCGGCGAAGTTCAGGAAGACGCAGCCGACGCCGAGCGCGCCGAGCGCGCGGAGGTCGCCGGCGCGTTCTTCCGCGCTGCCGGTGAGGAAGCGTCGGCCGCCCCCGCCGTCCTCCGCGGCCTCCTCGAAATGCCAGGGGGCGGAGTAGGCGAGCCCGATCGAGGCGGGATCGCGCCCGGCTTCTTCGGCGATCCGGAACAGCAGGTCCCGCCGGTCCCGGTAGCGCTCCAGGCTGTCCAGCATGGCGCGCGGATTGTTGCCGATGGGATACCAGGCGTCTCCGAGCGCTGCGACGCGGCGGAGCGCCGGCCGGCTCTCGCCGCCGATCCAGAGCGGCGGATGCGGTTTCTGCACCGGATGCGGCAGGGTCGAGACATTGGAGAAATTCGCATAGTCGCCGGAGAAGCTTGCGGGGTCCTCTGTCCAGACCGCCTTGAAGACGCGGAGATATTCGTCCGCAACCCGGCCGCGCTCGTCGAAGGGCGGCAGGCCCACCGCCTCGAACTCCTCGCGCATCCACCCGACGCCGCAGCCGACCGTGACGCGCCCGCCGCTCAGCAGGTCCGCCGTCGCAAGCTGTTTCGCCGCCAGCACCGGATTGCGGTGCGGCAGCACCATGACGGAGGTGATGAGCCGCGCCTTCTCGGTGACGCCGCAGAGGAAGGCCAGCAGCGCGATCATCTCCAGCGCCTCGCCCGACCGGCTGCCGGGGAAGTCGCCCGTCTCGGAATAGGGATATTTGGACCCGATGTCGCGCGGGATGACGATGTGGTCCGAGACCGTGAGCGCCGCGTAGCCGAGCCGCTCGCCGGTCTGCGCAAGGCGCTTCTGGTCCGCCGGATTGGCGAGCGGGCCCCTGTGCGGAATGCTGAAACCGAAATCCATCCTGTCCCCCCTCGGGCCTCCGGGCGCGGCGGCGCGCCGGAAATCGGCCGCCAGCATAGCTCATCCGTTTCGCTGTGCATTTCCCCCGCGCACCGGCATTGGCGAAACGGGCGGGATGCGGAATGCTGGGCGGCCTCTTTGCCGGAAGACCGCCGAGCGCCGATGAAAGCCCCCCGACCCGCCAGCAGCACGCCGATGATGGCGCAATATCTCGCCATTCGCGAGGCACATCCGGGCTATCTCCTGTTCTACCGGATGGGGGACTTCTACGAACTGTTCTTCGAGGACGCGGTCAAGGCCGCGGCTGCGCTTGACATCGCGCTTACAAAGCGCGGGCGCCATGACGGCGACGACATCCCGATGGCGGGCGTGCCGGTCCGCGCGCATGAGGCCTATCTGGAGCGGCTGATCCGCAAGGGCTTCAAGGTCGCCATCTGCGAGCAGACGGAGGACCCGGCCGAGACCCGCAAGCGCGGCGGCGGCGCGGTGGTGGCGCGCGAGGTCGTCCGGCTCGTCACGCCAGGCACGATCACCGAGGACTCGCTGCTGGACGCGCGCCGGCACAACTATCTGGCGGTGCTGGCCGAGGCCGGCGGCGGGGCGGCGCTCGCCTGGGCCGACATGTCCACCGGCGAGTTCCGCGTCGAGAGCGTGACGCAGGAAAGCCTGCCGGCGCTGCTCGCGCGCATCGAGCCCTCGGAGCTGGTCCTGCCCGAGCGGCTGCTGGATGCGACCGCCTTCGACGGCGCGATAACGCCGTTGCCGGCCGCGCGCTTCGACAGCGAGAACGCACGCCGCCGCCTGCTGGAGGCGTTCGGCGTGGCGACGCTGGAGGGTTTCGGGCGCTTCGGCCGCGCGGAGACCGCCGCCTGCGGGGTGCTGGTGGACTATCTGGAGCTGACGCAGAAGGGCCGCCTGCCGCGCCTGGAGCCGCCCCGGCCCGCGGGCCCCGGCCAGGTGCTGGAGATCGATCCCGCGACCAGGCGGAACCTGGAGCTGACCGCAACGCTCGCCGGTGAGCGCCGGGGCAGCCTGCTCGCTACCATCGACCGGACGCGGAGCGCGGCCGGCGGCCGCCTGCTGGCGGCATGGCTCGCAGCGCCGCTGACCGACCCGGCGGCCATCGCCGCGCGCCACGATGCGGTGGACCGGCTCTGCCGCGAGGACCGGCTCCGCCGGGAGCTTGCCGGCCGGCTTGCGCGCGCGCCGGACATTGAGCGCGCCCTCTCGCGGCTCGGGCTCGGCCGCGGCGGCCCGCGCGACCTTGAGGCCATCCGCGATGCGCTGGAGCTCGCGGACGAGATCGCCGGCCTGTTCGACGCCCCGCCGCCTCTGCTGGCGGAGGCCTGCGCCGCGCTCCGGGGCCACGGGGAAACGGCGGCGGCGCTGGCGGCGGCGCTCGGCCCCGACCTTCCCCTCGCCACCCGCGACGGCGGCTTCGTGGCGGCCGGCCATGACGGCGAGCTCGACCGGCTGCGCACGCTCCGCGACGACAGCCGCAAGACGGTGGCCGGCCTGCAGGCGCGTTATGCGGCCGAGACGGGCGCGGCTTCGCTCAAGATCCGCCACAACAACATCCTGGGATATTTCGTCGAGGTGACGCAGGCAGCCTCCGAGCGCCTCATGGCCGACGACGCCTTCATCCACCGCCAGACCATGGCCAACTCCATGCGCTTCACCACGGTCGAGCTCGGCCGGCTGGAAGCGCAGATCGCGGGCGCGGCCGATCAGGCGCTGGCGGTGGAGCTCGCCATATTCGAGCGCCTGGCGGCCGAGGTGCTGGAACGGGGCGCGGAGATCGCCGCGGCTGCAGCCGCGCTCGCCCTGCTCGACGCCGCCTCGGGGCTGGCAACGCTTGCCGTCGAATGCAACTGGAGCCGTCCGCTGGTGGATGACAGCCTCGCCTTCGAGATCGAGGGCGGGCGCCATCCGGTCGTCGAGGCGGCGCTGGACGAACCGTTCGTCGCGAATGGCTGCGACCTCTCGCCGGAGCAACGGCTCTGGCTCGTGACCGGGCCGAACATGGCCGGCAAGAGCACCTTCCTGCGCCAGAACGCGCTCATCGCCATTCTGGCGCAGATGGGCGGGTTCGTGCCGGCGGACCGCGCGCATATCGGGGCGGTGGACCGGCTGTTCAGCCGCGTCGGGGCCTCGGATGACCTTGCGCGCGGGCGGTCCACCTTCATGGTCGAGATGGTCGAAACGGCGGCGATCCTCAACCGGGCGAGCGAGCGCTCGCTGGTGATCCTCGATGAGATCGGGCGCGGCACGGCGACCTTCGACGGCCTTTCCATCGCCTGGGCGGTGGTGGAGCAGCTTCATGAGGCCTGCCGCTGCCGGGCGCTGTTCGCCACACACTACCACGAACTCACCCTGCTCGCCGGCAAGCTGGAGCGGCTCGCGCTGCGCACCATGCGGGTCAAGGAATGGCAGGGCTCCGTGGTGTTCCTGCACGAGGTCGCGCCCGGCGCGGCGGACCGCTCCTACGGCATCCATGTCGCGCGCCTCGCCGGCCTGCCGCGCGCCGTGGTAGAGCGGGCCGAAGAGGTGCTGCGCCTGCTGGAAACCGGCGAGCAGGGAAGCGCCATCGCGCGGCTCGCCGAAGACCTGCCGCTCTTCGCCGCCGCCCGCAATCCGGTCGCGGACCCTGAGCCCTCGGAAGCCGAACAGGCCCTCGCCGCCCTCGACCCCGACGCCCTCACCCCGAGGGAGGCGCTGGAGCGGCTCTACGAACTGAAGCGGCTGCTCGGCTGACGGCCGCAATTGGGGGAGCGGTTTCTTGGCTGAAACGAAGACCTGGGTCCGGAACGCGGATGTCGTCGTCACGATGGACGGGGACCGCAGCGAGCCCGCCAATGCCCATGTCCTCGTGGAAGACGGAAAGATCGCGAGCGTCGGTTCCACCGGCCCCGAGGACCCTTCCGGCTGGGAGATCATCGACGCCGCCGGCTGCGTGGTGACGCCAGCGCTCGTCAACACCCACCACCATCTCTACCAGACGCTGACCCGCGCCGTGCCGGCCGGGCAGGACGCGCTGCTGTTCGGCTGGCTGAAGGCGCTCTACCCCGTCTGGGCGCGGATGCGGCCGGAGGACATGTTCGCCTCCGCGCAACTGGGCCTTGCGGAGCTTGCGCTGTCCGGCTGCGGGACGAGCTCGGACCACCTCTACATCTTCCCCGACGGCGTGCGGCTGGAAGACACGATCGAGGCGGCCGCCGGGATCGGGCTGCGCTTCCATGCAACACGCGGCGCGATGAGCGTCGGCGAGAGCGCCGGCGGCCTGCCGCCCGACAGCCTGGTCGAGCGCGAGGCCGACATTCTGGAAGACTGCATCCGGGTCATCGACGCCTTCCACGACCCGTCCGAGGGCGCGATGGTCCGGGTCGGCGTCGCGCCCTGCTCGCCCTTCTCGGTCTCGCGCGACCTCATGCGGGACGCGGCCCTGCTCGCCGCCGACAAGGGGGTGCGCCTCCACACCCACCTCGCGGAGAACGCCGAGGACGTCGCCTTCTCGCTCGAACGGTTCGGATGCCGGCCCGGCGACTATGCCGAAGAGCTCGGCTGGCTCGGCGATCATGTCTGGCACGCGCACTGCACCGCGCTCGACCCGGCGGAAATCTCCCTCTTCGCGCGGACCGGAACCGGCGTGGCGCACTGCCCGTCCTCCAATTGCCGGCTGGGCTCCGGCATCGCGCCGGTCCGCGCCATGCTCGATGCGGGCGTGCCGCTCGGCCTCGGCGTGGACGGCTCGGCCAGCAACGATTCCGGCAGCCTGCTGCCGGAAGCCCGCCAGGCCATGCTGCTGCAGCGGGTGCGGAACGGCGCGGCCGCGATGAGCGCGCGCGAAGCGCTCGAAATGGCGACGCGCGGCGGCGCGCGCCTCCTCGGACGCGCCGGGGAGCTCGGCTCGCTCGAAACCGGCAGGCGGGCCGACCTCGCGGTCTGGGACGTCTCGGGCCTCGCCGCCGCCGGCGCCTGGGACCCGGTAGCCGCGCTCGTGCTTTGCGGCCCGTTCCCGGTGCGCGACCTGCTGGTCGAGGGCCGGCCGGTGGTGCGGGACGGCGTTCTGACAAGGGTCGATGCCGCCGGGGTTGCGGAGGCCGGCCGCCGCCGCGCCGCCCGCCTCGCCTCCTGACGGGCTCGGAGCGAGCATTACAGAATGTTCATGTTTTCAGGAAAATTTATGTTCTATACTTGACTTTTCAAAAAGTCGTGCGAATATAGGACCGGACGGCAGAAGCGGCGTTCGCGAAGCTACTTCGTTTTGCCGTTTGCGCCAGCGCGAAAAAGCCCCCGATTCGGCCAACAGGCAAGGTGCGCCCTGCGTCTGGCTCGCGCGCACGGGCGCACCCGGGCAATCAGGCGCGCGAACCGCGCCGGCGCCGACACGCGCCCGCCCGCGCAGGATACGCGCGAATTAGGGTCCCGCCGCACGGCCCGGCCGGCGGCAGGGCGGACGGAACGGAGTGGAACGAAACGCGATGAAGGAACGACATGCGGAAGACAGACAAACACAGCGTCAACAGAGCGGACATTCCGCTGCAACACTGTCTCCTCTCCCGCTCGCGGGAGAGGTCGGGAGAGGGCCCAGCGGCTGGGCAACCGGGCAAGGCCCCACTTGGCTAAAGCGTGATTCTTTCAGGCCGAAGCAGAGCGTCCCTGTCGTCGCCCCGGCCCCCGAGCCGGGGCCTCCATGCAACGTAGCTCCTGCGGCGCGAGGCCCCGGCTCGGGGGCCGGGGCGACGCTAACCGGGACCCGTTTCAATC
>JAPOZD010000449.1:11289-12615 GCA_026706245.1 Alphaproteobacteria bacterium | reverse complement strand
TCGCGTGCGCGCGGGCGCCTGTCGGCGCCGGCGCGGTTCGCGCGCCTGATTGCCCAAGCGCGCCCGCCCGCGCGAGCCGAACGTAGGGCACACCTCACCCGTTAGCCGAATCGGGGGCTTTTCCGCGCCGGCGCCGACGCGGGGGAAACGGCCTCCGGATGCCGCTTCCGTTGTTTGTTCGTGATTTATTCTAATACGGCTTAGCCGAAACGCAAGTCTATCAGACGGATTTTTCTTGTTTTCCTGCCATGAGGTTGATATTGAAGGAAAAATTACCGAATGCCGCGCCCATCCTTCCCTGTCCAGCCGCCCCGCTTACGGGCGGGCGGTTTCTTCAAGGTCCGCAAGCATCTCTTCGACGGTGGCGAAACGCGCCCTGCTGGCCTTCACGATGTCATCGGCCTCAGCCATCGCATATAGTGGCGGAGGTTGAGGCGGGTACACTGCACCTTCCGCCGTGATCGGCCTTTCGCCGCGCTATGACAGGTTCCTCGCCCGGCATGGAAATCGGCAACCCCTTCCAGTGGGAGCGCGGCGAGCCGGTCCGCTGGTGGACCGTGTTCGAGCTGGAACTTCATTTTGGCGAGGTTATCCTGGTGCCCTACCTTGTCTGTGGGTAAGGTCGTCGGAGTCTGCCGTGATGCGAGTCACAAGAAGGGGCCATTTTCGTTGACCAATCTCGTGCTACTTCACAAGTCCAGCTCAAAGTACAAGGACCAGCCTGAGAGGCACTATCACTTTCCCAATCGCCCCTACCTGAAGGCCATGAAGGAGGCGGTAGGAGAATGGATCGTTTATTTCGAGCCACAGGGCAAGAGCGCGGCAGCTCCTGGCCGACACGTCTATTTTGCGACAGCGCGCATTGATCGCATTGACCCGGACCCAGCAGACCCAGGTCATTCTTATGCCCGTATCACCGACTATCTCGACTTCCCTGAATTGGTGCATTTTAGGCGTTTGGATGGCACCCATTACGAAAGCAAGCTACAGCAACCAGACGGCTCCACGAATCGGGGGCTTCGGCAACGGGCTGTGCGCCGTATTGATGCTGCGGACTTTTATTCCATTTGGCATGTTGGAATGAACGTTCCAGAGCATCTTCAATTGTCCGATGCTCCTAGATTTTCGGACCCAAATTTTTCAGAGATTGGCTTCTCAGAATCAGATTTTTCGGAGTTCGGTTTCTCGGACTCTGATTTATCTGATTCGTCCTCGTTCTCTCGCGCAATTGTGCCGCTTTCGGGAAACCGGAAGGTCCGCGATCCGCTGTTCAGGGCTGCTGTTTTGCGAAGTTATGACTCGTGTTGTGCCTTCACAGACCTAAAA
>JAPOZD010000449.1:0-11279 GCA_026706245.1 Alphaproteobacteria bacterium | reverse complement strand
AACAGTTGCCGCTTGGCCTCGGCAACAAAGGCGTTACCGGGCCCGACGATCATGGTCCTGAACGGCGGCAATCGGGCGGAAGTCGATGCTGCCCATATAGTACCAGTTGGTCATAACCATCAGGGTAATGATAGTGTTCGCAATGGGCTTGCATTATCAAAGACTGTACATTGGCTGTTTGACCGAGGGATACTTGCCGTCGGCGACGACTATCGAATTATGGAGTCTCCGGGACGGCTACCCGATAAGATTAGGCCACTTTTTCGTCCGAGCGGCATAATTCGCGTGCCGAAGATTCCAGGAGAACGGCCAAATCCCGAATATCTACGATATCACCGCCAAATGTTTGAGGATGATTATGGAGAGTTTAAACCTTTGGTAATCACTCAATAAGCAGAGACCATCAGCATGCCGTCGTACTCTTCTCGGCGGGAATGATGGTGGTGCCGATGTCGCCCATAGCCTGCGTCAACCAAGGCAGCCTCTCCTAGTGGCGATGTCCATAGCGCTTTCTTCGTCGCAGGCTGTCGTACCGAAATTATCGAAATCCGGGCTAAACCTTGATCGTCTCGAACTTCCCTTTCCCGGACATCCGCCAGCCAACAAGGAAGACGCCATTGGTAACGCCTCCGGCATGTTCGATTATCCGTGGCCACCATTTCACCAGATTCTGGGCCTTGCTCCAGAAATCGTGATTGTTCCACGCATTCTTGAGCATGAAGGTGACGATGCCTGTCTGCCGCAATGCCTTCCTCTCAAGGTCGTTTTTTCCTATGCGGTCCTGGGTGACGATTATCCAGTTTCCTTCGGCTGCCAAAGCCTCGACCCACTCATGGTCCGGCGTGTTGGCGGGAAACCTGCTGCGTTTGTGAGCTACGGAGTGACCTTCGGGCTCCGAGAGAGCGTGGAGGGCGGCGGCCAGATGGGGCGACAGGTTGTTGTCGATGAGGAATTTCAAATTCAGGCGGCGACCTGCCGTTCGAAACCGATGGCCGCCCGCACCGCCGGTTTGGGCACGTCATACCATCTGGATACCTTGTCAACGGAGCCCTCGACCTTGAAGGCGGCGAACAGCGCTTCGGTGGGAACACCGTAATCGGCCAGCACCGGGCGACCGAAGCTCCGCGCGGGATCGACGACGACTTTCCGGCTTTTCACCGGATACCAGCGCGCCGCCTGCCCGTCGTCGAATTCGATCCCTTCGAACAGGCTTCGTTGCACAATCGGCTTGCTCACCCATTGCCGCCTGTTCATGTCCAGGAGACGTGTATTCCGCCCCTCGGCAGCTTCGCCGAAGATGCGGTTTCCGTCGGTCTGGAAGCGACGCATCGTAAACGGGTGGTTGTCGCGAAAGAGCTCGCATGCGTGGCGTGCGGCTTCGCGAATAACGGTCCAGGAGACACCGTGTCCGCGAAAGGCGTTCACCATCCTGACTTCCATCATATCCAGGAAGCTGAGGCCTATGGTCGTATCTGTCGCCGGAGTATCCGCATGCCACAAGGGTTCCGAGGCCGCTTCCGCGCCGTCGCGTCCCCGATACCTGTAGCCGTGCACCCAACGACGGATTCGTCGGGACGGCACACCGACCAGACGGGCGGCCTCGGGAATCGTGTAGAGGCCTAAGCCGATCATGCCTGGGTCACGACGATCCATGGGCTCCTCCCGCCTCGCTTTTACAGACTTGTCGCTCAATCGGCAAAGGACTCTCGGGCGGGTGTGATGGAAGGGTCGCAAATGCCCCCCGGCAGCGCCTATTGCCGAAACGCGCTTGCCGGTCAGACCCGCGATCTCCAAAGTCAGGGCATGTTCGAATCGACCGACACGATTCCGATCCTGCTTGCCATCGTCGGCGTCGGCGGCGTTCTCGCCGGCATGGCGTGGCGCATGGCCGCCCGCCTCGACCGGCGCATAACCGAGGACAAGCGCGCCGCCGATGCAGACCGCCGCGCGTTCCAGCGCGCCATGGACGATTTCCGGGCCGAGATGCAGCGCCTCGCCGAGCGGCAGTCCCGCGTCGAAGGCCGGTTCGACGCCGCCGGATAGGCGGCTCCCTCAGCCCCATTCACCCCCGCGCATCCTCCAGCGCCATCGCCGCGCCCTTTTCGGCGATCATGATGGTGGGACTGTTGGTGTTGCCGGAGGTGATCGTCGGCATGACCGAGGCGTCCATGACGCGGAGGTTCTCCAGGCCGTGGACCTTGAGCCGGTCGGTGACGACGGCGCCGGGGTCGGCGCCCATGCGGCAGGTGCCGACGGGGTGGAAGATGGTGGTGCCGATATTGCCCGCCGCCTCCGCCAGCTCCGCGTCCGAGTCGAGCGCCGCGCCGGGCAGGTATTCCTCGGGCTCATAGGGCGCCAGCGAGGGAGCGGCGGCGATGCGGCGCGTGAGCCGGATCGCGGCCACCGCCACCTGCCGGTCGGCCTCGGTCGAGAGGTAGTTGGGCGCAATCGCGGGCGGCTCCTCCGGGTCCGGCGATTTCAGGCCGACCGTGCCCCGGCTCTCCGGCCGGAGGTTGCAGACCGAGGCGGTGAAGGCCGGGAAGCGGTGCAGCGGCTCGCCGAAGCGGTCCAGCGACAGCGGCTGCACATGGTATTGCAGGTTCGCGGTCTCGCGCGCGGGGTCGGACTTCGCAAACGCGCCAAGCTGGCTCGGCGCCATGGTCAGCGGCCCGCGCCGGAACAGCGCATATTCGAGCCCCATGCCGAGCCTGCCCCAGAGGCTGTTCGCGCGCCGGTTCAGCGTTTCCACATTCGCGACCCGGTAGATCAGGCGAAGCTGGAGATGGTCCTGGAGGTTGGCGCCGACGCCCGGAAGCTCGTGATGAACTGCGACGCCGTTCTCCCGCAGCAGCGCGCCCGGCCCGACGCCCGAGACCTGCAACAGATGCGGCGAGCCGATGGCGCCGGCTGCCAGGACGAGCTCGCCCGCGACTTCGGCGCGCGCCGGCCGGCCCTTCAGGCGGAACTCCAGGGCCGTTGCGCGGGGGCCGTCGAACAGGATGCGCCGCGCCTGGGCGTGGGTGACCACGGTCAGGTTCGGGCGGTTCCGCACGGGCTTGAGGAAGGCGTCGGCGGCGGTCCAGCGCACGCCGCGGCGCTGGTTGACCATGAAGGGCCCCGTGCCCTCATTGTCGCCGTCATTGAAATCGGGCGTGGGCGCGAGGCCGATATCGGCGCAGGCGCGCTGGAAGGCGTCCAGGATCTCCCAGCCGACCCGGGGCTCCTCCACCCGCCACTCGCCGTCCGCCCCGTGGAATTCGTCCGCCGGGCCGAAATGGCGCTCCGACTTGCGGAACCAGGGCAGCACGTCGTCCCAGCCCCAGCCGCGGTTGCCGCCCTGCGCCCAGCCGTCATAGTCGCGCGCCTGGCCGCGCATGTAGATCATGCCGTTGATCGCCGAGCAGCCGCCCAGCACACGCCCGCGCGGATAGGCGAGCGCGCGGCCGTTCAGCCCCGCCTCGGCCTCGGTGGCGAAGCACCAGTCGGTGCGCGGGTTGTTCTGGGTGTAGAGATAGCCGACGGGAATCTTGATCCAGATATAGTTGTCCTTGCCACCCGCCTCCAGCAGCAGCACGCGGTTGCGCGCATCCTCCGAAAGCCGGTTCGCCAGCACGCACCCCGCCGAGCCCGCCCCCACCACGACATAGTCGAAGCTGCCGAGGCTCGCGGGCTCAGTCATGCCGCCTGCGTTGTGACGACAAGGCGTTCGCCGAGCAGCCGGAGCGCGGCCTCGACCCGGTCGATATGCGAACGGTGGTCGAGGTCGAGCAGGCGCCGAACCGCGCCCTCTGTCGTTCCGAGTTCGGCGGCAAGCGCGGTATTGCCGAGTCCGTGGCTGCGCATGGCGCAATAAAGCGCCAGTTTCGCCGCCGCCAGGGCAGGCAGGGCAATCAGCGGCCGCCCGCGGGCCGGAGACGGTTTCGGAATGGAGCGCCGCAGTTCGATATACCCGCCCAGGGCGGCGATCAGGCAGTCCTCCGCCTCGGTCAGGGCCTCGGGAATGTCGGGGAACGACACCAGGACGGTTCCGTCGTCCTGCGGTTCCAGACTAACGGGATAAGCGAGCCGCATCGTCTGCGCCTTTCTGTGCGTTCTCACCGGTTCTCACCTCATGTCGTCCCGGGTCAGCCCCAGCTGCCGCAACATGGATGCAAGGAGACCCGGTGCGATTTCCTTGCGGCGGTCCTTGACCGTGGTGAAGCGTTGCCCGAGATAGAGCCGTCCGTGGCTTCCTTTGCCTTTCCGGGAGTCGAAACGCACCGTGACTCCACGCTCCCTGCCTATTTGCCCGACGCGCGCAATGAACTCTTCGCCGGTCATGGTAATCGTACAGATATGTACGAATCAAGATTCAATCCGCAGCGACGCTATTCCGCTCACCCCGCCATGCCGCCGACGGTCATGGCGTCTATGCGGAGGGTGGGCTGGCCGACGCCTACGGGGACGGACTGGCCGTCCTTGCCGCACATGCCGATGCCGTCGTCCAGGGCTAGGTCGTTGCCGATCATGGCGACGCGGGTGAGCGCGTCCGGGCCGTTGCCGATCAGCATCGCGCCGCGCACCGGGGCCGCGACCCTGCCGTTCTCGATCAGATAGGCCTCGGTCGCGTTGAAGACGAACTTGCCGTTGGTCACATCCACCTGCCCGCCGCCGAACTGGACCGCGTAGAGGCCCCGGTCCACGGACGCGATCACCTCTTCCGGCTCGCGCCCGCCGGCCAGCATGAAGGTGTTGGTCATGCGCGGCATGGGCGCGTGCGCGAAGGACTCGCGCCGCCCGTTGCCGGTGGGCGCCACCCCCATCAGCCGCGCGTTCAGCCGGTCCTGCAGGAAGCCCTTCAATATGCCGTCCTCGATCAGCACATTGCGGGCGGTGGGCGTGCCTTCGTCATCGACGGTGAGCGAGCCGCGCCGGTCCTCCAGCCCGCCATCGTCCACGACGGTCACGCCCGGGGACGCCACGCGCTCGCCGATGAGGCCGGCGAAGGCGCTGGTGCCCTTGCGGTTGAAATCGCCCTCGAGGCCGTGGCCGACCGCCTCGTGCAGCAGCACGCCCGGCCAGCCGGGGCCGAGCACCACGGTCATCTCGCCGGCGGGCGCGGGCACCGCGTCGATCTTGACCAGCGCCTGGCGGAGCGCCTCGTCCACCTGCGCCTTCCAGGCGGCCTCCTCCAGGAACGCCCCGAAGCCGACGCGCCCGCCGCAGCCGTGGCTGCCGGTCTCCACCCGTCCGTCCGGGGCTTGCACGGCGATCTGCACCCGCACCACGACGAGCGGGCGGATGTCCGCCGCCGCCTCGCCGCCCGCGCGCTGGATGCGCACAGCCTGCCAGCTTCCGGCGAGCGAAGCCGTCACCTGCACGACACGCGGGTCGGCGGCGCGGGCATAGGCGTCGATTCGCGCCAGCAGCGCCGCCTTCTCGGCGAAATCCGGCGCGTCCAGCGGGTTCTCCGGGCCGTAGAGCCGCCGGTTGGCGGCCGCCGGCGGCAGCGCCAGCGCGCCGCTCCGGCCGGAGGAGACCGCGCGCACCGCCTCGGCCGCGCGGCGGAGCGCCGGCTCGTCGAGGCTCGCGGCATGGGCGTAGCCGGTCGCCTCGCCCGAGACCGCGCGCAGGCCGAAGCCCTGGGAAATGTCGTAGGTGGCGCCGGCGAGCCGGCCGTCATCCAGGGTCAGCCCCTCCGAGACCGCGTATTGCAGGTAGAGCTCGCCGTCGTCCGCGCCCCGGAGCGCCTCGTCGAGAATGCGTTCGGCGGCGGCGCGGTCGAGGCCGGCGGGCCCGAAGAAGACGGCCTCCGTCTCCTCGAGCGGGGCAGGGCGGGGCAGGGTGGAGTAGGGTTCGGCGGGCATGGGTTCGCGGCGCTCCTTGGGCGGGGTTGCGGCTGCGGACGGAGAGGGGGATTCTACAGCAGGCGGCGCAAACTTGGGACAACGGGTCGCATAAACCGGGCGTGCCGCCGCTTTTATTGTCGGGGCGGTCTCTACAAGGCCCGCATTCCGGGCTATGACAGGCCCCAGTCGCGGACGTTCGAGGACCATCGGCCATGCACAAATTCGCCGCTTTCGGCGCCGCAGTCCTGCTTTCCGGCATGGCGGCCGGCGGCGCATCGGCAGGCCAGCCGGAGCCCTGGGGCCTCGGTTTCCAGGAGGCCGTGACCCCGACGATGGAAAACATCGCCTGGTTCCACGACATCATCCTGCTGCCGCTCATCACCGTCATCACGCTGTTCGTGCTGGGCCTGATGGCCTATGTCGCCTTCCGCTTCCGCGAGAGCCGCAACCCGGAGCCGAGCCGCACCACGCACAACACGCTCATCGAGGTGCTGTGGACGGCGATCCCGACGGTCATCCTGGTGCTGCTCGCGATCCCCTCCTTCCGGATTATGTACGAGAACGACCGGATCGAGCAGGCCGACATGACGCTCAAGACCATCGGGCGGCAGTGGTACTGGTCCTACCAGTATCCGGACCACGGCGATTTCGAGTTCGACAGCAACATCATCCCGGACGAGGAGATCGACCCCTCCAAGGGCCAGCTGCGCCAGCTCTCGGTGGACAATCCGGTCTATCTGCCGGTGAACAAGAACATCCGGGTGCTGTTCACCTCCTCCGACGTGCTCCACGCCTGGGCGCTGCCGGCGGCGGGCGTCAAGCTCGACAACGTGCCCGGCCGCGTCAACGAGACCTGGATGCGGATCGAGAAGGAAGGCGTCTATTACGGCCAGTGCTCGGAGCTTTGCGGCACCGGCCACGGCTACATGCCGATCGAGGTGCGCGCGGTCAGCCAGGAGGAATTCGACGCCTGGGTCGCGAAGGCGCGCGAGGAATACGCGAAGGCGGGCGATGCGCCCGCTGGTGAGGCGCCGGTCCGCATGGCCAGCCTCGACGCCCGCTGAACAGGAGCCGGAGGGCCCGTCCCATGGCTTATGCCGCCGCCGACCATCACGACCACAGACCCGGCTTCTTCGTGCGTTGGTTCTTCTCGACCAACCACAAGGATATCGGCACGCTCTACCTGCTGTTCGCCATCTGCGCGGGGCTGGTCGGCAGCGCCTTCTCCGTCGTCATGCGCATGGAGCTCGGCGAGCCGGGCGCGCAGTATCTCGTGGGCCCCGACGGCCAGATGGACGGTCAGCTCTGGAATGTCTTCATCACCGCGCACGGCCTCATCATGGTGTTCTTCGTGGTGATGCCGGCGATGATCGGCGGGTTCGGCAACTGGATCGTGCCGATCATGATCGGCGCGCCCGACATGGCCTTCCCGCGGATGAACAATATCGGTTTCTGGCTGATCGTCCCGGCCTTCGTGCTGCTGCTGCTCTCGGCCGTGCTCGACATCGGCGCGGGCACCGGCTGGACGGTCTATCCGCCGCTCTCCTCCACCATCGGCCATCCGGGCATGTCGGTGGACATGGCAATCTTCGCGCTCCACCTCGCCGGCGCGTCCTCGATCCTGGGCGCGATCAACTTCATCACCACGATCTTCAACATGCGCGCGCCGGGCATGACGCTGCACAAGATGCCGCTGTTCGTGTGGTCGATCCTGGTGACCGCCTTTCTGCTGCTGCTCTCCCTGCCCGTGCTGGCCGGCGCCATCACCATGCTGCTGACCGACCGGAACTTCGGCACCTCCTTCTTCAACTATGAAGGCGGCGGCGACCCGATCCTGTTCCAGCACCTGTTCTGGTTCTTCGGCCATCCCGAGGTGTACATCCTGATCCTGCCGGGCTTCGGGATCGTGAGCCAGATCGTGTCCACCTTCTCGCGCAAGCCCGTCTTCGGCTATCTCGGCATGGCCTACGCCATGGTCGCCATCGGCTTCGTCGGCTTCATCGTCTGGGCGCACCACATGTACACGGTGGGCATGGATATCGACACGCGGGCCTATTTCACGGCCGCGACGATGGTCATCGCCGTGCCGACGGGCATCAAGATCTTCTCCTGGATCGCGACCATGTGGGGAGGGTCGCTGCGCTTCGACACGCCGATGCTCTGGGCGCTGGGCTTCATCTTCCTGTTCACCGTGGGCGGAGTGACCGGTGTGGTGCTCGCCAATGCGGGCGTCGATATGGCGCTGCACGACACCTACTATGTCGTGGCGCATTTCCACTATGTGCTCTCGCTCGGCGCCGTGTTCGCCATCTTCGCCGGCATGTATTACTGGCTCGGCAAGATGTGCGGGCGCCAGTATCCGGAGTGGATCGGAAAGCTGCATTTCTGGATCACCTTCATCGGCGTCAACCTCACCTTCTTCCCGCAGCACTTCCTCGGCCTCCAGGGGATGCCCCGGCGCTATCCCGACTATGCGGACGCCTTTGCGGGCTGGAACATGGTCTCGTCCTTCGGCGCCTATCTTTCCTTCGCCGGCGCGATCCTGTTCGTGTTCCTGCTGCTCTACACGCTGACCAGCGGGCGCCGGGTGGCGGAGAACTACTGGGGTCCGGGCGCGACAACGCTGGAATGGACCGTGCCCTCGCCCCCGGCCTTCCACACCTTCGATGAAGTCCCGGAGATCAAGGACGAATACGCGCAT
This sequence comes from Alphaproteobacteria bacterium, assembly GCA_026706245.1. Taxonomy (GTDB): domain Bacteria; phylum Pseudomonadota; class Alphaproteobacteria; order Bin95; family Bin95; genus Bin95. The sequence continues at coordinate 2,750 of JAPOZD010000449.1, read as the reverse complement.
TAGCGCCCGTCCCCTGGTCTCCGCCAAGCCGGAGGGCCGACCGAACCCGTGAACGACGCCTCCACCGCAGGAACCGCAGGATTCGCGCCATCCGCCAGCGTCGGCGACTGGCTCGCGCTGCTGAAGCCGCGCGTCATGTCGCTGGTCGTCTTCACCGGGCTGGTCGGCATGGCGATCGCGCCGGGCTCGCTGCACCCGCTGCTGGCGGCCGTGGCCGTTCTCTGCATCGCCGCCGGGGCGGGCGCGTCCGGCGCGGTGAACATGTGGTACGACCGCGATATCGACGCTGTGATGGAGCGCACCCGCGCCCGGCCGCTGCCGCGGGGCCTGATCGAGCCGGACGATGCGCTCGCCTTCGGTATCCTGTTGTCCGCGGGCGCGGTCGGCATGATGGGCCTCGCCGTCAACTGGCTCGCCGCCGGCCTGCTCGCGCTCACCATCGCCTTCTATGTCTTCGTCTATACGATCTGGCTCAAGCGCCGGACGCCGCAGAACATCGTGATCGGCGGGGCGGCGGGGGCGATTCCGCCGGTCATCGGCTGGGCCGCAGTCACGGGCGAACTCGCGCTCACGCCGCTCTGCCTGTTCGCCATCGTCTTCATGTGGACGCCGCCGCATTTCTGGGCGCTGGCGCTCATCCGCTCGGGCGACTATGCCGCGGCCGGCGTGCCGATGCTGCCGGTGACGGCCGGCGCCAAGGAAACCCGACGGCAGATCCTGATCTACAGCGCCGTGCTGGCGCCGCTCGGACTCGCGCCCGTGGCGGCGGGCGGCCTCGGCTGGCTCTACGGCGCGGCGGCGGTCGTGCTTGGCGCCGAGTTCCTGCGCCGCGCGCTGGCCGTCTGGCGGCGCGCGGACGACGCGAGCGCACGGTCGCTCTTCGGGTTCTCGCTCGTCTATCTGGCGGCGCTCTTCTTCGCCATGCTCGCGGACCGGGCCCTGGGGCTATGAATGGCGGAGCTGTCCGAAAGAGAACGCCGCCGGCGCTTCAAGAACAGAGTGTTGCTCGTGGTGCTGCTCGCCTTCGTCATCGTCGTCTATGCGGTGAGCGTCGTGCGGATGGGGGGCGGGTGAACCATGGCTGACCGCCGCCGGAACCGGCGCATCGCCGCCGCGCTCGTCGCGGTGCCGCTGGCGATGGGCGCGCTCGCCTGGGCGTCGGCCCCGCTCTACCGGCTGTTCTGCCAGGTCACCGGCTTCGGCGGCACGCCCGGCATAGCGGCGGACGCTCCGAAGGCGGCAGCCGATGCGCCCAGCATCGAAATCCGCTTCAACGCCGACATTGCGCCCGATCTCGACTGGCGCTTCGGTCCGGTCGAGCGGGCGGTCACGGTCCGGCTCGGCGAGCCGGCGCTCGCCTTCTACCGGGCGGAGAACCTGGGCGACGAGCCGGTCACAGGCGCGGCGGTCTTCAATGTCACGCCGCTGAAGGCGGGCGCCTATTTCAGCAAGATCGACTGCTTCTGCTTCACCGAGCAGCGGCTGGGCCCCGGCGAGAGCGCCGACATGCCGGTGTCTTTCTTCGTCGATCCCGAGATCGCCCGGGATCCGAATGTCCGCGACGTCGGGACGATCACGCTGTCCTACACATTTTTCAGGTCGGAAGAAGAGCCGTCGGAAGACGAGGCGGCGCCGAACCGACAACAGGCCGACGCGGCAGCAGGGGAGAAAACCGCCGCCGCGCCGAACGCGGCGAATGTCACGAATGGCGGCGTTAGCGCCGCCGCGATAAACCGGGAGCAGACCCATGGCGGATAGCCACGTCCAGAAGCACCCCTACCATCTGGTCGATCCGAGTCCCTGGCCGGTGGTCGGCGCGGTCGGAGCCTTCCTCGCGACCATGGGCACGGTGCTGTTCATGCATGACGGGGTGGTCTGGGTCATGGCGGTCGGGCTGGTGCTGATCCTCGCCACCATGGCCGTATGGTGGCGCGACGTGATCCGCGAGGCGGAGCATGAGGGCCACCACACCCAGCCGGTGCAGATCGGGCTGCGCTTCGGCATGGCGCTGTTCATCGCCTCGGAGGTCATGTTCTTCTCGGCCTTCTTCTGGGCCTTCTTCGACGGCGCGCTGTTCTTCGGCGCGGAGGAAATGCCGGGCCGCATCGAGGCGACCGGCGGCGTCTGGCCGCCGACGGGCATCGTGCCCTTCGAGGCGTTCGGGCTGCCCTTCCTTAACACGCTCATCCTGCTGCTCTCGGGCGTCACCGTCACCTGGGCGCACCACGCGCTGCTGCACGGCGACCGGGCGGGGCTGATCCAGGGCCTCGCCTGCACGGTCGCGCTCGGCGTGCTGTTCACCGGCTGCCAGGTGTTCGAATACAGCCATGCCGCCTTCGGCTTCCGCGAGGGCATCTATCCCTCCACCTTCTTCATGGCGACGGGCTTCCACGGCTTCCATGTCATCATCGGCACCTGCTTCCTCACGGTCTGCCTGTTCCGGGCGATCAAGGGGCATTTCCGGCCCGACCAGCATTTCGGCTTCGAGGCGGCAGCCTGGTATTGGCATTTCGTCGATGTCGTCTGGCTGTTCCTGTTCTCGGTCGTCTATATCTGGGGCAGTTGATGCGTCGTTTCGGGACTCGGCGTTCGACAGCGTCGATGCCGTTCCCCCGGCTCGGCGATACCCTTGGACCGTCGTGGCCGGACACCGCCTCTCCGTCATGCCCGGACTTGATCCGGGCATCTCCCTCGGGACCGTCGCGGCGGCGGAAGTGGATGCCCGGAACCAGTCCGGGCATGACGGGAAG
>JAPOZD010000202.1:1074-12655 GCA_026706245.1 Alphaproteobacteria bacterium | reverse complement strand
CAGGCCGAAGTCGCAGACCTACCGGGTGTTCGCCGAGACGCCCATGAGCCTGGGCCCGCTATAGACGGCGCGGCGCGCAGGCAAACGGGAGGAGAAGGGACATGCGTTGCAACGGAAAGGTCGCAATCGTCACGGGTGGGGCGATGGGCATCGGACGCGCCGTGGCGGAAGGCCTGCTCGCGGAAAGGGCGAGCGTTGTCATTGCCGACCGCGCGGGCGCGGCGGAGGCCGCAAAGGCGCTCGACAACGCCGGGAACGCCGTCATCGGCGTCGCCTGCGACGTGTCGAGCCAGGGCGATACCGAGGCCATGGCCGAGGCCGCGCTGGAGGCGTTCGGCCGCATCGACGTGCTGGTCAACAATGCGGGCATCTACTCCTCGCTGAAGACGGGGCCCTTCGAGGACCTGGATATCGAGGAGTGGCGGCGCATTCTCGATGTGAACGTCATCGGGCAGGCGATGGCGACCCGCGCGGTCGTCCCGGCCATGCGCCGGCAGGGCGGAGGCTCGGTCGTCAACTTCTCGTCGGGCACGCCATTCAAGGGCGTTCCCTTCCTGCTGCACTATGTGGCGAGCAAGGGCGCCGTCAACGCAATGACCAAGGCGCTGGCGAAAGAACTCGGCGGCGCGGGTATACGGGTCAATGCGGTGGCGCCCGGCTTCACGCTCTCCGACGGCGTGCTCGCCAATCCCCACCAGCTTGAAACGCTGCGGGATATCTCGCGTCAGGCGCGCGTCATCCAGCGCGACCAGCACCCGGCGGACATCGTGGGCGCGGTGGTCTTCTTTGCATCCGGAGAGTCCGACTTCGTCACCGGACAAACCCTCGTAGTGGACGGCGGCGCCTATTTCCATTGATCCGGAGCCCGAACCGGAAGTCCGGGAAAGTGTTCGAATGTCACCCCGGACGGCACCCGTTCGCCGTCGCTGTCGTCAGCCCTCCGCGCTCGTCAGCCGCCGCCGGACGTCTTCGAGCAGCGCACTTACCTCTTCGACGATCCTTTCGCGGTCGAGCGAACCTGCCGGCATGTCCTGCCCGGTATAGCGAAATTGCACTGCATAGGGTGTGTATTCGATTAAGGCTCCAAAACGGTGCGCGTCCGGTTCGTGCGCCGTCAGCATTTCCAGCAGGCGTCGGAGGTCGTGGACCAGTGGATAGGTCTCGTCCAGAAGCGCCAGCCACGCCTTGAACAATTTCTCCGCCGCCTGCTGCGCATGCAGGCCGAATATCTCGTCCGGGAATGCATCGGCATTGTCCATATGGCGAAGGGCCGACAAATCCTTCTCCGCCGCCTCGACCAGAAGTCGCGCACATTTAGTGTCGCTCATAGAGGACTCTGCCTTCCCTGAGCGCGCGGGCGAGGACGTGGTTGAGGGAGTCGCGCCAGTATTCCACTTCGTCGCGGCTATAGACCAGGACATCGGCGGCAACACGAAAGCCGTCGAGCGCCCGCCAGAGCCGCAACGCCTCCGCGAAACGGTCGCGCTCCGGCCCGAACGGCTCGGCCTCGACCACAATCAGATCGACGTCCGAGTCCGGTCCGGCCTCGCCGCGCGCGTGGGAGCCGAAGAGAATGACCTGCTCCGGGTCCGCCGCCTCGACAAGCGCGGCCGTCATCCGCTGCAACAGCGCGTCGTCCACCTGTGCCGTGCGGCTGTCCGGGTTCCGCATTGCTCCGCCTGCCATCCCGGCCGGGTCTCCGTCGTTCCGGCCGTCACCATAGCGGAGATTCCCCGTTTGCGCGCCGCCAGCGCGCGGCAGGCGGGCGTCGGCAGGCTGGCGGGAGCGCCGCCGCGTGTGCTTGAATGACGCCTGTTTTCCCGGAACGAAAGCCCGAGCCGCCATGTCCGCGACGCTGCCTCTCGCCCATATCAGGGTCCTCGACCTCACCCGCGCCCGTGCGGGGCCGACAGCCGTGCGCCAGCTTGCCGACTGGGGCGCCGATGTGGTCAAGATCGAGGCGCCGCCCGGCGAGGACGCGCGCTCGGTGGTGTCCGGCAGCCGCCACGGCTTCGACTTCCAGAACCTCCACCGCAACAAGCGGTCGATGACGCTCAATCTCAAGGCCGACAAGGGCCGCGAGATCTTTCTGGAGATGGCGAAACAAGCCGATGTCGTGGTCGAGAACTACCGCGCGGGCGTGAAGCACCGGCTCGGCATCGACTACGAGGCCGTCAAGGCCGTCAATCCGCGCATCGTCTATGGCTCCATATCGGGCTTCGGCCAGTCCGGCCCCTACCGCGACCGGCCGGGCGTGGACCAGATCGCGCAGGGCATGGGCGGCCTCATGTCGATCACCGGCCTGCCGGGGCAGGGGCCGGTCCGGGTCGGCATCCCGATCGCGGACCTGACGGCCGGGCTGCATCTGGCGCAGGGCATATTGCTGGCGCTTTACGAACGCGAGCGGTCCGGCGAGGGGCAGTGGGTGCATACCTCGCTGCTCGAGGCGCAGATCATGATGCTGGACTTCCAGGCGGCGCGCTGGACCGTCTCTGGCGAGGTGGCGCCGCAGGCCGGCAACGACCATCCGACCTCGATCCCGACCGGCGTGTTCCCGACTTCCGACGGGCATATCAATATCGCGGCGTCGGGCAACACCATGTTCGAGCGGCTCTGCGGCGCGCTCGGCTGCCCGGAGCTCGTCTCCCACCCCGACTATGCCGACGACGAAAGCCGGTCGAAGAACCGCGCCGCGCTCAATCGCGTACTCGGCGAATACACGGCGCGGCGCCCGAGCGAAGAGTGGGTGATTGCGCTGAACGAGGCGCGCGTGCCCTGTGGGCCGATCAACAGCATCGACAGGACAATGACCGACCCGCAGGTGCGCCATCTCGGCATCGAGAAGGAGATGGCGCATCCGAAGCTGGGCACGGTCGGCGTCGTCGGCCAGGCGGCCACGCTCTCGCGCAGCGGCGGCCGGCCCGATGTCCGCATCCGCACGCCGGACCAGGGCGAGCACACTTCGGAAGTGCTGGCCGCCCTCGGCTATGACGGTGCGGCGGTCGAGGGGCTTCGGGCAGACGGGGTGATTTAGCCGGGAGGCGCACCCGATGGACAGGCCGACGGTCCCGATTGGCAACTGGAGTTTCCCTGCTCCGATTCGCTTCGGCGCCGGGCGCATCGGCGAGCTTCCCCAAGCGTGCCGCGAACTCGGCATCCACCGGCCCCTGCTGGTCACGGACCCCGGGCTGGCGGCACTGCCCATGGTGAGCGAAGCGGTGGAGGCCTGTGTGCAGGCAGGACTCGCATGTGCGGTCTTCTCGGACCTGCGCGCGAACCCAGTCGAGGCCAATGTCCATGACGGGGTAGCGGCGCTGCGGGAGGGAGATCACGACGGGATCATCGCCTTCGGAGGCGGCAGCGCCCTTGATACCGGGAAGGCGATCGGCTTCATGGCGGCCCAATCGCGGCCCATCTGGGATTTCGAGGACCGCGAGGACTGGTGGACCCGGGCCGAAGAGGACGGCCTGGCGCCGGTGGTCGCCGTTCCCACTACCTCGGGCACGGGTTCCGAAACGGGGCGCGCTTCAGTCATTACCGACACCCGCGGCGAACACACCAAGCGGATCATCTTCCATCCCCGGATGATGCCCGGCCGCGTGATCCTGGACCCCGAGCTCACCGCGGGGCTCCCCGCCCACCTCACCGCGGCGGTCGGCATGGATGCGCTCTCCCACAGTCTCGAAGCCTATTCGAGCCCCGTCTTCCATCCGCTGGCGCAGGGTATTGCGCTCGAAGCCATGCGGCTCGTCCGCGACGCGCTTCCCGTCGCGGTGAAGTTTCCCTCCGACCTTGCCGCGCGGAGCCGCATGCAGGTGGCGGCCTCGATGGGCTCGACCGCCTTCCAGAAGGGGCTGGGCGCGATGCACGCCCTCAGCCACCCCTGCAGCTCGCTGCTCGACACTCACCACGGCCTGACGAATGCGGTGGTCATGCCCTATGTGCTGGTCTTCAACCGGCCGGCCATCGAGACGAAGATGGCGGCCCTCGCGCGCTACCTCGACCTGCCGGACCCGTCCTTCTCGGGCGTCCTCGACTGGATTCTTGCCCTGCGCGAGGAAATCGGGATTCCGCACACGCTCAAGGACATAGGCGTGGACGCCTCGTTCCCAAGGCGCATGGCGCCGATGGCAGCGGTGGACCCGTCTGCCGCAACCAACCCGGTTCCCCTCGATACGGACGCGCTGGAGGGCCTCTACCTTCGGGCAATCGACGGCGCGCTGTAGCCGCCCGCCCTACCGCGTCGGGACGGGATGTTCGCCTGAGTAGTCATAGAAGCCGCGGCCCGCCTTGCGGCCGATCCAGCCCGCCTCGACATATTTCACCAGCAGCGGGCAGGGGCGGTATTTGCTGTCCGCGAGCCCGTCATAGAGCACCTGCATCACCGCAAGGCAGGTGTCGAGCCCGATGAAGTCCGCAAGCTCCAGCGGTCCCATCGGGTGGTTGGCGCCGAGCCGCATGCCGGTGTCGATGGCATCGACGGAGCCGACGCCCTCATAGAGCGTATAGACGGCCTCGTTGATCATCGGCAGCAGGATGCGGTTGACGATGAAGGCCGGGAAATCCTCCGCCGCCACCGGCGTCTTGCCGAGCGAGAGGGCGAACTGCTTCACATCGTCGAAGGTCCGGTCCTCGGTGGCGATGCCGCGGATGAGCTCCACCAGGGTCATCATCGGCACGGGGTTCATGAAATGCAGGCCGATAAACCGCTCCGGCCGGTCGGTGGTGGAGGCGAGCCGCGTGATCGAGATCGAGGAGGTGTTGGAGGCGACGATGGCGCCCTCGGCGAGATGGGGCAGCAGCGCCTTGAAGACCTCGCGCTTGACCGCCTCGTTCTCCGTGGCGGCCTCGATCACGATGTCGCAATCCCGGAAGGCCGCATAGTCGGTTCCGGTGCCGATCCGCGCCAGCGCCTCCGCCTTCGCCGCCTCGTCGAACAGGCCGCGGCGCAATTGCCGGTCCATATTGCCGCCGATGACGCCAAGGCTGCGTTCCAGCGCCGTGTCGGCGATGTCCACAAGGCGCACGTCGAAACCGGAAAGCGCGGCGACATGCGCGATGCCGCTGCCCATCTGCCCGGCGCCGATGACGCCGACCTTGCGGATGCCGCTGTCGAGACCTTTGGGCATGGCGGTCAATCGTTTTCCGCCTTGTATTCGTCGAGCGCGTCGGTCAGCTCCGGCACGGCCTTGAACAGGTCGGCCACCAGCCCGTAATCGGCCACCTGGAAGATCGGCGCTTCCTCGTCCTTGTTGATGGCGACGATTACCCGGCTGTCCTTCATGCCGGCGAGATGCTGGATGGCACCGGAAATGCCGACCGCGATGTAGAGTTCGGGCGCGACCACCTTGCCGGTCTGGCCGACCTGGTAGTCGTTCGGCACATAGCCGGCGTCCACCGCCGCGCGCGAGGCGCCGACTGCCGCGCCCAGCCGGTCGGCGAGCGCCTCCAGAATGTTGAAGTTCTCGCCCGAGCCCATGCCGCGGCCGCCAGAGACGACGATGCCGGCGGTGGTGAGCTCCGGGCGCTCGGACTTGGTGAGCTCGCGCCCAACGAAGCTGGAGAGCCCGACGCTGCCTTCGCCGGAAATCGCCTCGACCGGGGCGGAGCCGCCCTCGGCCGGAGCCGCGTCAAAGGCCGTCATGCGCACGGTGATGAGCTTCACCGGGTCGGTGGACTGCACCTTTGCCATGGCGTTGCCGGCATAGATCGGCCGCACGAAGGTGTCGGCGGAAACAACCTCGGTGATGTCCGAAATCTGGGCGACATCGAGCAGGGCCGCGGCGCGCGGCAGGATGTTCTTGCCGTTGGCGGTGGCCGGCGCCAGCACATGGCTGTAGCTACCGGAAAGATCGACCACCAGCTTCGCCACATTCTCCGCGAGCGCATGCTCGTAGGACGTATCCTCTGCGACGAGCACCTTCGCGACGCCTGCTACCTGCGCGGCGGCGTCGGCGGCCGGACCGCAGCCCTGGCCCGCGACCAGCACATGCACATCCGCGTCGAGCTCAGCCGCCGCGGCGACGGCGTTGCGCGTGGCCGCCTTGAGCGTGGCGTTGTCATGTTCGGCGATGACGAGAACGCTCATGGGATCAGATCACCTTCGCTTCGGTGGAGAGCTTCTGCACGAGCTCCTCGACGGTCTCGACCTTGACGCCGCCGGCGCGCTTCTCCGGCTCGCCGACATGCAGCACGGTAAGGCGCGGCGCGGTATCGACGCCGAGGTCAGACGGCTCGAAGCGGTCGATGGGCTTGCGCTTCGCCTTCATGATGTTCGGCAGCGAGGCGTAGCGCGGCTCGTTGAGGCGCAGGTCCACCGTCACGACGGTCGGCAGCGAGACCTCGACCGTCTCCAGCCCGCCATCGACTTCGCGGGTGACGCGGGCCTTGCCGCCGTCTATCGCGACCTCGGAGGCGAAGGTCGCCTGCGACCAGCCGAGGAGCGCGGAGAGCATCTGGCCCGTCTGGTTGCAGTCATCGTCGATGGCCTGCTTGCCGAGAATGACCATGCCCGGCTCTTCCTTCTCGCAGATCGCCTTCAGCATCTTGGCGACGGCGAGCGGTTCCACCTCGTCCTCGGTGACGACCAGGATGCCCCGGTCGGCGCCCATGGCGAGCGCGGTGCGGATGGTCTCCTGGCACTGCTGCACGCCGATGGAAACCGCGACGATCTCCTCGGCCGAGCCACCTTCCTTCATCCGGATGGCCTGTTCGACGGAGATTTCGTCGAACGGGTTCATCGACATCTTCACATTCCGGGTCTCGACGCCGGTGCCGTCCGGCTTCACCCGGATCTTCACATTGTAGTCGATGACGCGCTTGACGGGGACGAGGACCTTCAAGGGGACCTCCGCAGGCTCGGGTTGACGGGCAAGGGCGGCTTTTAGGGTTCCGCTGCCGGCCAAGTCAAGCGGCGCGGGGCTTTTTGCGGTGCAGCATTCCGCCGCGCCGGGTCAGGCCCGGTCGGCTCCCGGCATGTCTTCGGGCCAGATGGCGGGAGGCCCCGTGCCGGGCCAGCCGATCGGGCCGCCGGCCTGCATGGCGGAGTCCACTGGCGCGATGCGCTTGTCCCAGAGCGCGGCGATGATCCGCCGGCCGGTGAAGCCGTCGGAAATCTCGGAGGCGAGGAAGCGGACCGGCGGGGCCATCACCGAGGGGGAGAGCAGGGCGTTCCTGTCCGGCGCGCTCTCCTCCGTCACCATCGGCGTGGCGGCCGCCCCGCCGGGCGGGAGCACGTTCACGGTGATGCCGGTGCCCTCCAGCTCGCCCGCGAACTGGGACGACATCGCCTCGCGCGCGGCCTTCGAGGCGCCGTAAGGGAAGAACTGCGGCCGGAGCATGGTCGAGAGCGAGGTGGTGACATTGACGATCCGGCCCCAGCCGCGCTCCTGCATGAAGGGTGCGGCCGTGCGCATGAAGACGAAGGGCGCGGTGGCGTGGACGGCGACGAAGCGCTGCCAGTCCTCGACCGAGACCTCGCTGAACGCCGCAAGCGGGCGGATATGGTAGTCGGGGCGCAGCGTGCTCATGCCGATGCCGGCATTGTTCACCAGCATGTCCAACCGCCCGAAACGCTCGGCCGCGCGCCCGACGGCCTCCGCGCAGGCCTCCTCGTCGGTAAGGTCGAGCGCCAGCGGCAGCACCACGCCGTCGCCATATTGCTGCCAGAGCCGGTTCGTCAGCGCCTGGAGGCGCTCCTCGTCGCGGTCCACCAGCGCCAGCCGGTGCCCGTCGCCGGCAAGCGCCTCGGCCATCGCCGTGCCGAGCCCGCCGGCCGCCCCGGTCAGCAGGACGGCCTTGGCGAAGGACGGGTTCACCGGGGCCGTTCCCCGTAGGAGATCGTGCGCAGCATCACCCGGCGTTCGTTCGGGTCGTAGTCGCCGGCGCCCCGGTGCATGGTGGCGCGCTCGTCCCACATCACCACGTCGCCGTGGCTCCAGCGGTGGTGATAGACGAACTCGTCCTGCGTGGCGTGGTCCAGCAGGTCGTTCAGCAGCGCCTCGCCCTCCTCCCCCTCGACCTCGACGAAGCCGTAGGTGTGGATGGCGTTGACATAGAGCATCCTGCGCCCGCTCTCCGGATGCGTCCGCACGACCGGGTGATGCACCTCCGGCAGCGTCCCCTCCTGGTAGTCCTTGAGCGGCAGGGCGCCGGTTCCGCCGGGGCCGGCGCCGTAGAAATGCCTCCCCGTCAGCCCGTCGATCCGCTCCCGCACCTTGTCGGGCAGCGCCTCATAGGCACGGATCATGTTGCAGAACACGGTGCCGCCGCCCTTCGAGGGGATTTCCTTGGCGTGGAGAATGGCGACCGCGGGCGGGCGTTCCTCGAAGGTGCCGTCCGAGTGCCAGGTCGTCGCGCGCTTGTAGCCGGCCGGGTCGAGCGAGCCGTCCTTGTTCACATTGGTCAGCCAGGAGACTTCCGGCACCTCCTCATGGCGGTAATCGACCAGTACATGGAGCTGGAGCGGCCCGAAGCGCTTGCCGAGCGCGGCCAGGCTGTGTGCGCCCAGGTCCTGGTCGCGGAAGACGAGCACCGGGTTCTGCCAGAAATGCTCCTTGATCTCGTCGAACACGTCCCCGGCAATCGGCCCCGACAGATCGACGCCGGTGACCTCGAGGCCCAGCGTGCCGCCGAGCGGGCGGGTCTGAAGCTGTTCTGCCATGTGCTCTCTCCCTGTCCTTCCTGTTCCTCTCGCCGCGCCTCAGGCGAAACCGGCTGTCGCGCTCATCGCGATGGTGCCCTCCGGCGTCGCCGCCCAGACCTCGCAGCCGTCGCCAGCGGGCTTGCCGACCAGCTTTACCGGCCCGTTTATGAAGAGCGGCGCGCGCGCCCGCATGTCGAAGGAGGTCATGTGCTTCGGCGCCATGCAGTCGCGGGCGAAGTTCATCAGGTAGGACTGCGAGAGCGGCCCGTGGACCACCAGCGCCGGATAGCCCTCCACCTCCTTCGCCCAGACGGCGTCGTAGTGGATGCGGTGGGCGTTGAAGGTGAGCGCCGAAAAGCGGAACAGCGTCACCTCGTCCGGGCGCTCCTCAGCCTCCCACACGATGTCATCGGGCGGCGCGGCGCGCTTCGGCGCCCTGTTGGCGGCCCCGGCGGGCGTCTCCTCGCGATAGACCGTGTCGCGCTGCTCGACCACGGCGAGGCCGCGCGGCGTCGAGATGCGGCTTTCGACGGTCGCGAAGGCGAGGCGGCCGGTGCTGCCGTCCTTGACGGTCAGGTCCACGAGTTCCGTCTCCCGGTGCAGCCGGTCGCCGATGCGGATCGGTTCGTGGAAGGCGAGCCGGGTGCCGGCATACATGCGGCGCGGGAAAGGCATTTCCGGGATGACGCCGGAAGAGGCGGGCGCGCCGTCCGGCCCGAGCTCCGCCTGCTCGAAACGCGGCAGGAAATACAACATGTGCCAGCCCGGCGGGATCGCCGCGCCGTCCTCCGGCTCCAGGTCGCGGCGCCCGAGGGCCTTCTGGAACAGCAGCACGGGGGCCGCCGTCGCGACATCGCTGTCAGCCTCCCGGGTGCCGATATGGCTGCGGATATCCGCAAGATCGTCGGGCATCGGTTCCGTTTCCTGTCCTTCGTCCGTCGCCGGGACTTTATCGCAGCGATTGCATGGCGAGGGAAGCGCCGGCCCCTATGTCGTGCCGACAAGCCGATAGACGGCGACGGGCGCGGCGCGGCCCTTGACCTCCATCTCGCCCACCGGCTCCACCTCGAACAGCCCGTCCAGATCGGCGACCGTCGAGGCGCTGACGGTGATCGCCACCTCGGCGTCGGGCGACACCTGCTTGCCGAGCTGCTCCAGCCTTTGCGCGATATTCACATCGTCGCCGATGACCGTGTAGTTGACGCGGCTCGGCGGGCCGATATTGCCGGTCGTCGCCTGCCCGGAATGGATGCCGAGGCGCAGGCGCACGGGTGGCTCGCCGCGGGCCTCGCGCTCGCGGTTGTCGGCGGCGATGCCGTCGCGGATGGCGAGCGCCGCCCGGCAGGCGCGGATGGCGCGGTTCTTCTGTTTTTCGGGCGCGCCCCAGAAGGCCATCACGCTGTCGCCGATGAACTTGTCCACCGTACCGCCTTCGGCCTCGATGGCGCTGGTCAATATGCCGAAATGGCGGTTGAGCAGGGCGGCGACCTCCGCCGCGCTCTTGCCCTCGGAGATCGTCGAATAGCCGGCGATGTCGCTGAACATCACGGTGACATTGCGCCGGTCGGAAGCGAGCGAGGCGAGGTCCCCCTCGCGCATCAGCTGGTGGACCAGCGAGCGCGGCACATAGGCCTGGAACCAGCGCAGCGCCCCGGTCATCGTGTTGAAGGCGCTGGACTGCTCGTCCAGTTCGCGGACCCTGCTGTGAGGCAGGTCGTGGATATCCTCCAGCCGCAACTCGCCGATGAGACGCGCGACCGAGGAAAGCCGCAGCACGGGCCGCGCGAGCCGCCTGCCGATGAACAGCGCCAGCAGCACGGCAAGCAGGAGCGCGGCGAGGCCGACGACGATCGAGTTGAGCAGGCGGTTTATCTCGTCGCTCATCACGTCGGTGTCGAAATAGGCCCCGACGAAAAGCGGGGTCGCCGTGTAGGCGTCGAGCTCGCGGTAGAGGAACAGGTAGGTGTTCCCGTCCACCTCCACGAGATGGCTCATCAGCGGGGGCCGGGCCTTTATCGCGGCCGGACGCATGGCCTCGGGCCTCCACATATCCGCGAGGACCGCGTCCCCGAAACCGGCGAGTGCCGGCAGGGGCGCGTTAAACGAAAGGCCGGGATAGCCGGGCGCCATGAGCCGGTGGGCCAGCACCCTCTCCTTGCCGTAAAGCACGAAGGTGTTCGGCGCGCTCCCCGCGCCCAAATGCTCCAGGAATTCGGAGAGCGCCTTGACACCCAGCGCCGCGGCCAGCACCCCCTCGAAGCGGTCGTTTATGTAGATGGGAATCTGGAGGGTCAGGATCGACGAATCGAAATCGGCCCGGTAGATCGGCGGCGCCCAGACGGGCTCCTTGTTCGCTCGGCCGTAGCGGAGCGCCGCCGTCGCCGCCCTGTCCCCCGAGAAGTCCAGCGTCTGGATCTTCGCGAGCGTTTCCGTCCTCTCGGCCAGCAGCGCCTGCCCGTCGGGGCGGATCAGGGCGAGAGCGCCGATGGCGGGGTCGGCCGCCATGGAGCCGAAGAGGAGCGCGGTCACCTGCTCCGGGTCCTCGGGGTCAGCCTCGCCGGTCTCCAGCGCTCGCGCCACGAAGCCGGCCTGGTTGCCCGCCGATTCGAGCAGGCCCTCGACCTCCCGCGTCAGCACCCCGATTCCGAGGTCGGCCCGGTCCCGCAGCAGGTCCACCGTGTTGCGCGCCGCGCCATAGACGGCGAAGCCCAGCACCACGAGGATCGAGACCGCGATCAGCGAGCCGAAGCTGAGCGCCAGCAGCCAGGAGAGCGAAAGCCGCCGGCTCCGTCCGCCCTGCCCGGCGGCGGGGTGAGCCGCAATTGCGCCGATGTCACCAGGCTGTGTCATAGCCCTTGAAGGCGGTGGGCAGCCGGCGGATGTCCTGGATCAGGTCCGGCGGCAGGTCGGGCCGCATATCCATGGAGAGGCTGGCGT
>JAPOZD010000202.1:0-1064 GCA_026706245.1 Alphaproteobacteria bacterium | reverse complement strand
CCGCCGCGCCGCCGAAGCGCTCCTCGACGGCGCCGGCGAGCTCGTCATGCCGGCCGACGGCGGCGAACAGGCGCACCGTGTCGTCATCCACCTCGGCCGCGATCCTGTCCCAGGCGCCGTCCTTGGTCATGCGGTTGAGCTTGCGCCCGAGGTCGCCGAGGTCGTGCAGGTCCAGCACCGGCCAGTAGCCCGGCGTCGAGCCGTAGAAGGCGACCCGGTAGCGCACCCACTCGACGGCCTTGGCCACCTCCTCGTCGTCGGCGCCGGTGGCGACGAATCCGCCGCCCGTCACCTCGAAGCACTCGCGCTTGCGGCCCGTCCGCGCCATGCCCTCGGCGATGCGCGGCAGGCAGATTTCCTCCAGGTAGCGCCTCGTGCAGAAGCCGTGGAGCCGCACCCCGTCCGCCAGCTCGCCCGAGAGGCGGAGCGAATAGTCGCCGACCGCCGCGATGGTGACCGGCACCATGGGCTGGCCCGTCGATGCCGGGGTAAAGTTCGGCGTCATCAGGGTGAAGGTGTAGTGCTCGCCTTCGAAGCGAAGCCGTTCTCCCGTCTCCCAGCTTCGCCAGATCGCGCGCAGTGCCTGCACATATTCGCGAAGCCGCGGCACCGGCGCGGTCCACGGCACCGAGAAGCGCTTTTCGTTATGCGGGCGGATCTGTGGCCCGATGCCGAGCGCGAAGCGGCCCTTGGAGGCGGTTTGCAGGTCCCAGCAGGCGTTCGCCACCACCATCGGGCTGCGCGGAAACGCGATGGCGACGGCGGTGCCGAGCTCGATCCGCTTCGTGGCGGTCGCGGCGACGGCGTGCGCCAGGAACGGGTCGTGGCGGTTCTCCATCGTCAGCACGCCGTCGAAACCGGCGGCTTCGGCCGCGGCGGCGGCCGCGGACACTTCGTTCAGGTCGTTCTGCGGCAGGGTGGTCAGGATGCGCATGGGCGGGTCGGGCCTTCCGTGTCGGTCCTGTCGGGCGCGTCACACGCCGGCGGTCATGCCGTGGTCGATCACGAGTTCCGAGCCCGTCATGTGGGTCGAGGCGTCGGAAAGCAGGAACACGATGCCGTCC
>JAPOZD010000234.1 GCA_026706245.1 Alphaproteobacteria bacterium | reverse complement strand
TCCTGCTCGGCGGGCAGGACGGCTGGTTCAACAGCACGACCATGCTCGACCAGTGGGAGCTGTGGCGCCGGGGCGAGTATGTCCGCGTGCCGCTCACGCCGTCCGCGGTGCATGCGAGCTTTCCCCACGTGCTGTCGCTGGAGAACTGACACCGGAACCCGACCATGCATGACGCGACCTGGCTTCTCCGGCTCTATGCCCGCGGGCGCCTCCGGCGTCTGGCGCATATGGACCCCCAGCAGGCGCAACGCCGCACCCTGTCGTCTCTCATCCGGCGGGCGCGCGGCACCGAATTCGGGCGGGACCACGGGTTTTCCGCCGACTGGTCCCTCGACGATTACCGTTCGCGCGTTCCGCTCAGGGACTACGACGCCTTCTGGGAAGCCTATTGGCGCGACCCCTTCCCCCGCCTGACGGACTGCACCTGGCCGGGGACCGTTCCGTGGTTCGCCGTGTCATCCGGCACGACGACCGGCACGACGAAATACATCCCCGTCAGCCGCGAGATGCGCCGGTCCAATGTGCGCGCGGGCGCGGAGCTGATGATCCACCATCTCGCCAACCGGCCGGAAAGCCGGCTGCTGGGCGGCCGCGTCTTCATGCTCGGCGGCTCGACCGGGCTGGTCCGCCAGGCACCGGGCGTCTCCAGCGGAGACCTGAGCGGCATCGCGGCGGCGGAAATGCCCGGCTGGGCGCGGCTGCGCTACTTCCCGCCGCGCGAGCTGGAGACCATCGCCGACTGGGAGGAGAAGATCGACCGCTTCGCGGCGCGCTCCCTCGACGAAGAGATTTCGGCCGTGGCCGGCACGCCGAGCTGGCTGCTGATTTTCTTCGAGCGCCTGGCCGAGGTCGCCGGCAGCGGGTCCGGCCGGGTCGCCGAGATCTGGCCCCGGCTCGAAATGCTGAGCCATGGCGGCGTCGCTTGGGCGCCCTACCGCGACCGGTTCGCGGCCCTGCTCGAAGGCAGCGGCGCGGAAACACGCGAGGTCTATCCGGCAAGCGAAGGGTTCTTCGGGCTCGCCGACAGAGGGGACGGCGAGGGCCTCCGGCTGCTGCTCGACACCGGCATCTTCTACGAGTTCATTCCCCTCGACGAGCTCGGCAGCGCGGAGCCGGACTGCCGCTGGGTCGGCGACGCGGAGCCGGGCGTCAACTACGCGCTCGCGGTCACCACCTGCGCCGGCCTCTGGCGCTACCTCGTCGGCGACACGGTGACCCTGGTCGAACGCGACCCGCCGCGCGTCCTCGTCACCGGGCGGACGAGCTACATGCTGTCCGCTTTCGGCGAGCATGTGATCGGGGCCGAGGTCGAGCGCGCCGTGGCGGAAGCGGCAAGGGCCGTCGGCGCGACAGTCACGGACTTCTCAGCCGGAAGCCTGTTCCCGGAGGAGGCCGGCCGGCGCGGCGGGCATCTCTACATCGTCGAGTTCGGGGCGGAACCCGGCGGGAGCGGCCCCGACGCCGGGCGGCAGGCGCGCTTCGCCGAGGCGCTCGACGCGGCGCTCTGCCGCCTCAATGACGACTATGACGCCCACCGCGCGGGCGGCTACGGCCTGGACGCCGCGCGCGTCAGCCTCATGCCTCCCGGCGGCTTCGCCGCGTGGATGAAGAGCCGCGGCAAGCTCGGCGGCCAGAACAAGGTGCCCCGCATCGTCAACGACCGCGACCTCTTCGCCGCTCTGCAGGCCTTCGCCGATGCGTATGGAGAGGCGCCGCGAAATTGACGCGCTCCCGGTCCACCGCCATAGTGTGCCGCAACCGAAGTGCGCTGCATTGCAAAGCGACTGTCCCGGCGTCTCCGTTCCGTCATGCCCGGACTTGTTCCGGGCATCTCCCTCGGGACAGCCGCGGCGGAAATGGATACCCGGAACAAGCCCGGGCATGACGCGGGAGCGGCAGGGAGAGAGCGGTCGATGGAGACGGTCAGGGTCGGGTCGGTCGAGGAGTTCGAGCCGCTGCCCGCGAGGAAGGTGGTCGAGATCGGCGGCGAGGAGGTCGGCGTCTTCCGCCTCGAGGACGGGTTCTACGCCTGGCGCAACAACTGCCCGCACCAGGGCGGCCCCGTCTGCCAGGGGCGCATCTACAACCGGGTGCTGGAGACGCTCGACGCCGGGCGCCGCTCGCTCGGGCGGCGCTATGACGAGGAGCGGGTCAATATCGTCTGCCCTTGGCACGGGCTCGAATACGATATCCGCACCGGCCGCCATCCCGGCAATGACGGCATGGCGCTGGAGCCCGTCGCCGTGCAGGTGCAGAACGGAGAGGTCTATGTCTCCCTCTGACCTGAGGGGCCGCAACGATCCCTATGCGGATTTCGACGAGGACGCGCGCCGCCTCTGGACGCTCGCCGCCGAGGCGGTTGAGCGCGGCGAGGCGGACCGCATTCCCGACAGCGCGGTCGCGGACCTGATGACCGCGGCCGTCAAGCTTTACGCCGCCAAGGCGGACGGCGAGGCGCGGAGCTTCCGCCCACTGCACGGGCGCTATGACGAGGTGGTGACGCCGACCGAGGCGCTCACCGCCGTTACCGAATTGCTGCGGGCGCTGCGCCTCGGGCCGATGGAGTTCGGCCTCTGGTCCCGCCGCCGCCCGGAGGACTATCATTTGAGCGAGGCCGCACCGGCGGCCGCCGAGAAGGAGGCCTGAACCCATGGATGCCGCGATCCGGACCGCCAGCGCGATGCCCGTGCAGGAAATGGGCACCGAGACCGACACCCGCGACTATCTGGCCCATGCCCGCGCCCATGCGCGCAAGGCCGGCTATGCCGACTGGACCATCGTCGATATCGACGCCCACCATGTCGAGACCGTCCACTGGCACGAGATCATCGACTATATCGAGGATCCGGTGCTGCGCCACCAGGCGACGATGTACCAGAAGGAGCGCATCGGCGCGCCGCCCTACGGCCTGAACGGCGATCTCGGCCTGCGCTACCAGGATGTCGGCGGGCGCATCCCGCACCAGTCCTCGCGGCGCGAGAAGGTGGACGAGCCGGGCGTGCATCTCGACGTGGCGCTGACGCGCCGGGCGATGGAAGCGCTTTGCGTCGATTACATGGTGCTGTTCCCGACGCCGATGCTGTTCATCGGCATGCATCCGCAGCCGGAGATGGAGGCGGTGCTGTCGAACGCCTACAACCGCTGGCTGGCGGAGAACGTGCTCTCGGCCGAGGACGGCATCCTGTCGCTGGCCGTGCTGCCCTTCAACTCGCCCGACGCCGCCTGCCGCACGGTCGAGGAATTCGGCGCGAACCCGAACGTGATCGGCTTCACCGTCACCTCGACCCGCTACAAGCCGGTCCATTCCAACGAATATATGCGCCTCTACCGGATGATCGAGGAGACCGGAAAGCCCATCGCCTTCCATGCCGGCTACCACTGGCAGGACCCCTCGCTCGCCACCTGCAACAGCTTCCTCGGCATGCACTCGCTGGGCTTCGTGTGGTGCAATCTCGTCCACATGACCAACTGGGTGCTGAACGGCATTCCGGAGCGCTTCCCGAAGCTGAACAGCCTCTGGGTCGAGAGCGGGCTTTCCTGGGTCCCGTTCCTGATGCAGCGGCTCGACGACCAGTATCTGATGCGCCAGAGCGAGGCGCCGCTGCTGACGAAGATGCCGTCGGACTACATGCGGGAAAGCTGCTTCTACACCTGCCAGCCGCTGGAGAAGAGCAGCGAGGTCGGCCTCAGGGCGACCCTGGAGATGATCAACGCCGAGACGCAGCTTCTCTACGCCTCGGACTGGCCGCATTTCGACTTCGATGCGCCGCGCGTCATCTACGACATCCCGTTCCTCACCGAGGACCAGAAGCGCAACATCCTCGGCCGAAACGCCGCCCGCCTGTTCAACCTTCCGAGCAAGGCAGGAGCGCGGAAGGCGGCATAGTTCGAAAGGAACCGTACCTCCTGACCTGACCGGGACGTTTGCGCGTTTTCGCGCCGCGTCCTCTTGTCTTGCCCCGGAGGGACTGTGCTGCGCAGGGTGTTCGGTTGGGGCGTCGCGGCTGTCGGGGGGTTCGCAGCCGCAGCGGCTTTCTCCTGCCTACTCGAAATACCGCTATTGAGCCGGGGCGCCTGCCTGTCGGTCGGGCTTCTCATTGGCGCTTGGATCGGCTGAAGGACGTCCGGGGTAACGGTGTTTGCCCGTCTTCGTCCCGTTTCAAGACGACAGATATCCACTCCGGTTTCTTCGCAAACTCCTTCGCAAGGGCAACGAACAGGAGCAGCGCCGCCTTCGGTTCCGATCCACGACCGTTGGTATTACCGGCCCCCGTCCGCGGCCGTTGGCATGACGGTTCGCTCGATCAGGGCTTCGGCGAACTTTGCCGCCTCTTCGGGCTTCATCCTGTAGCTGTGGTCCTCGTCCGGGAACAGTCCGGCGCGCACCTCTTCGGCGTATTCGGCGAAGGCTTCGGTCGCGATTTCGGCGATATTGCCGTAGCGCTTGGCGAATTTCGGCTTGAAGGTGTCGAAGGCGCCGATCAGGTCGTAGCCATTGAGCAGCTGGCAGGTGCCCGCCGAGCCGGCGCCGATGGAGAAAATGAAGGTGCCCACCGCCTCATCGACCGCCTTGCCGACCTCGTAAGGCATCGCCTCGATCTCGAGGCCGACGGCGCCGGCTTCTTCGATAGCCCGCGCGTTGTCGACGATCTTCAGCACGTCCTCCGCCATGCGGCCCTGCATCTTGAAGCCACCGAACCGATGCACATAGTGGGGCAGCAGCCCGACATGGCTCATGACGGGGACGCCGGCATCGGCGACCGCCCCGATGATGTCGAACATCTTGCGTCCGCCCTGCAGCTTCACCGCTTCGGCGCCGCTTTCGTTCATCATCCGCACGGCGTTCGTCACCGCCAGGTCGGCTCTTCAGGCGAGCGCGTCGAGCGCCGCTTCGCGCGTCTCCCGGTAGTCGATCACCGAGAGGAAGCCGCTCATCTCCATCACCGAGCGGCATTGCGGCCCGAGCGCGGCGATGGCGAATTTCCCGCCCGCCTGACGGCATGTTTTGGCCCCGATGAGAACCGCGCGCAGCCCGGTGCTGTTGATGTAGATCAGTTCCTCGCATTCCAGCACGATACGGGGCATTCCGCGCTCGACAATGGCGGAGATCCTCGTCAACAGGATCGACGCGCCGCCTCCGTCCAGCCCCCCGGCCAGCGAGAGGACAACGGCGCTTCCCTCCTGCCGCTCGGAGATTTCCATCGAACCCCTGCCTGCCGGCAGGCGGAGCCGGGCGTTTGCGGCGATCGAAGCTTCCATGCTCTCATGATAGTCCAGCACGGACAGGAGGCCGGTCGCTTCCATGATCGCCCGGCATTCCGGCAGGAGCGAGGCGACGGCAAGTTCGCCGCCTTCCTGCATGCAGGCCTTCGCGCCGATGAGGATCGCGCGCAGTCCCGCGCTGGCGATATAGGTGATCCTGCGGCAGTCCAGCACCGCGCGGCCGCGGGCGCGCATGGCGGCATCGCGAAGTTGGGTTTCCAGGCCGGGCGCGCCGGCCGCATCCAGCCGTCCGGCCGGAGCGACGACGATCGCCTCACCCTCGGTTCGCGTCTCGATCTTCATTGCGTCATTCCCCCGTTTCCGTTTGCCGATCCGCGCGAGTGTTCGAGCGCGCCCGAGATTGCGTTCATCAGGACCGGCGCCGTGGTGGCGTCCAGCCGCCCGGAAAGCGAGAGCACGACCGCGCCCGGCTCCTGTCGCACCGAAATCCGCATGGCGTTTCCGTCCCCGGGGCCACTGCGAGCGTATGCGTCGAGCGCGGCCTCTACGGTGTCCTGGCATTTCAGGGCCGCCTGCAGGCCGTCCGCCGCCAGAACAGCCCGGCAGCCCGGCCGGAGCGCGGCCAGAACGAGTTCGTTGCCTTCGCACAGACAGGCGATGGCTCCGACAAGAAGCGCGCGCAGCCCGGCAGGACCGATATCGACAATCCCGGCGCAGTCCAGCACCGCGCGATGGCCGCGTCCTGCTATGGCGGAGAGACCGCCTTCCACCGCCCAGGCGATATCGCCGTCGAGCCGCCCCGAGGGGGACAGGATGACGACCGTCCCTTCCCTTCCGGCGGCTGTTGTCCTGTCGCCCGCCATCGTCATCCGCTGTCGGCGCCCGCACGCGCGGCTGCGACGAGTTCCTTCATGCGCGCGGCATCGACGACGCCCGGTACCAGCGTGCCGCCGATCACGAAGGCTGGCGTGCCGGAGATGCCGATCCTCTGCCCCAGCGCGCGGGTCTCGTCGATATAGGCCCGGATGGCCGGGTCCAGCATGTCCTGCTGCAGCCGCGCCGTGTCGAGACCGGTCTTGCCGGCGATCTCCAGGACCTTGCCCTCGGTGAGTTCCGGCTCTTTCATCAATGCGAGGTGGAAGGGGTAGTATCCGCCCTGCCGGTCCGCCGCCATCGAGGCGCGGGCGGCGAAGTCGGAGACGGGCCCCAGGATCGGGAACTCCTTCCAGACGACGCGCACATTCGGGTCCTCTTTCAGCAGCGCCGTCATCGCCGGCAGGGCGCGCTTGCAATAGCCGCACTGGTAGTCGAAGAACTCGACCACGGTGACGTCGCCCTCCGCATTGCCGGAAACAGGCGACAGCGGGTGCGCGCGGAGCGCTTCACCGTTTTCGGCTATTGCGGCCTCGGTGCGCCTGCGCTCCTCCTCCTGCCGCTTTGCGCGCAGGACCCCGATGGCTTCCTCGATGACCTCGGGGTTCTTCAGCAGATAGTCGCGGACGATCTTTTCGATCGCGCCCCTGTCCGGCTTCGCGCCATGATTGGGTTGGGCCTCCGCCGCAAGGGACGCCATGAGGGCCAGTGCGGCAAGCGCCGCCGCCATCGCTCGTTTCATTGCCTGTTGCTCCAGTCGGTATGCTGTCGTGAATGGGGGTGTCTGCCTTGCAATCCGGGCGTCCGGGACCGACAATCGCCGTTCGCAGGCGGCGGTACGGACGGCGCGATGAAGGACCGGAAGGGACCCCGATGATGTCGGGGGTCGAAGAGGCCGGCGGTCCGGCCGGCGAGGTTCCGGACGAACCCTTCCTGCTCTATGACGGCGAGTGCCCGTTCTGCAGCTTCTATGTGGCGAAGTCCCGGTTCGAGGCGCGGATCGGGCAACCCCTGCGGCTTATCGACGGCAGGGAGGCGCCCGGTCTGGTCGCGCAGATGCGCCGCGAGGGCTTCGACCTCGAGACGGGCATGATCCTCGCCCTGGACGGCAAGCGCCTTCACGGTGCGGACGCCATGACGGCGCTGGAGGGAATGAGCGCCGGCGCCGGAGGCTTCGCCCGGCTTGCGCGCCGCTTCGCAGCCAGTCCGGGGCGCGTGCGTCGCGCCTATCCCTGGCTGCGCCGGCTGCGCCGCCTGGCGCTGTTGGCGAAGGGCAAACCCGGCTTCGGAGACTGACGCCCGAAACGGCCTCATTCTCCCGCCTCCCGGACGGGAGCGCCATGGCGTTCTTGCCGGCCTCCGATGGCCGTCCGGGAGCGCCGGGCCCGCATGCCTCATGCCGCGCCGCCCTCCCCGGCCTCGCGGCGGTCCTCCAGCAGTTCGCCGTCGCGGATCAGCGCCCGGCGGCGGCATTGCTGGGAGACCGTCGGGTCGTGGGTGATGACGACTACCGCGACCCCCTCCTCCCGGTTGAGCCGGATCAGGAGTTGCAGCACCTCCTCGGCCGTGTCGGAGTCGAGCGCGCCGGTCGGCTCATCCGCCAGCACCGCCGAGGGCCTCCCGGCCAGCGCCCGCGCAATCGCCACGCGCTGCTTCTGCCCGCCCGACAGCTGGTCCGGCCTGTGGTCCAGCCGGTCGCTCATGCCGACCTTCTCGAGTATGTCCCGCGCGCGGCGGCGCGATTCCCGCCGGCCCGCGCCCCGATAGACCAGCGGCAGGGCGGCGTTCTCCAGCGCCGTCAGGTGCCCCAGCAGGTTGAAGGACTGGAACACGAAGCCGATATGGCGGTTGCGGAAGGCCGAGAGCTCCCGGTCGTTCATGGTCGAGACATCGCGCCCGCCCACGCGGTAGGCGCCCGAGGACGGGCGGCCGAGCGGCCCCAGAATGTTCAGCAGGGTGGTCTTGCCGCTGCCCGAAGGCCCCATGATCGACATGAGGTCGCCTGCCTCCACGCGGAGGTCCACGCCCTTCAGCACCTCGACCTCCACCGGCCCGAGGCGGAAGCTCTTGCGGATGCCTGCAAGCTCCAGCATCGCCGTTCAGCCTCCCGGCCCCGTCATCGGCCCACCTGCTCGACGCTGATCCCCCAGCGGTCGAGCGTCGTGCCGAGCGTCCGGTCGAGCGCGCCCAGCGAATCCCGGTAGCGCGCCACCGCGTCCAGCTCGCGCCGCTGGGCGTTCACCAGGTCGTCCTCGAACCGCCCGAGCTGGAAGGCCGAGGAGAGGCCCAGCTGCAGCTTGCGGCGCTCCACGTCGAGCTTGCGCTCCGCCAGCGCCCGCGCCTGGCCGGCGAGGTCGATCTGGCGCAGCGCCACCGCCACGTCGTGCACCGCCTGGCGGACTTCGATACGGATCGACTGGCGGGTCTCGGCGATCGCCATCTCCGCGCGCCTCAGGCCGTTGCGCGCGCGCGTGAGCTGCCGCCTCTCCTCATCGTTCTGCAGCGGCACGGTCAGGTTCAGCCCGCCGCTCCAGAGCGTCAGGTCCCGCCCGCTGCGGTGCGCGGCCTCCGCGCTCAGGCTGAGGTCGGGCAGCAGGGCGTTTTCCGCGCTCCGCAGCCCCATGCGCGCGAACGCCATCCCGGTCTCGGCGCGCAACCAGTCCGTGCGGCGCGCGAAGGCGGTCTCCAGGCTCTCCTCCAGGTCCGGCCGTTCCGGCTCGATGGGCGGCTCCGCCTGCGGCTCGATGCGCACGCCCTCTTCGAGGTCGAGCGTGTTGACGAGGCGCGAATTGGCCGTCTCCAGCGCGTTCTCGGCGTCGGCCAGCGCATACTCCTTGTCGGCGACGTCGGCCTCGGTCTGCACCAGGTCCTGCGGCGCCATCCGGCCCGCCTCGACCAGGGCCCGGTTGATCTCAAGCTGCCGCCGCGCCCGCTCCAGCGCCTCGCGCGCGATGACGAGCCGCTGTCCGGCCCGCAGCACGCCGCGATAGGCCGAGACCGCCCCCTCGACAATGCCGGCCGCCGCGTCCCGGAACCGGCGCAGGTCGATCCGCTCCTGCAATCGCGCCCGGCGCAGCGGCTGGGTATCGAGCTCCGTCCCGAACCCCCTCAGCAGCGGCTGCGAGAAGGAAAGCGTGGTGCTGGCCTCCCGGTCGCGCTCGCCCGCCAGCGGCTTGCGGAAGGAGAGGCTGAAGGACCCGCCGGTCGGCACCCGCAGGCTCGGCCCCAGGGACAGGTCGGCCGTCTCGTCCCCCCGGCTCGCGGCCCTCGTCCCCAGGGTCACGCTCGCCATCGGGTCGTAGCGCTCCTCCGCCGCCTCCAGCGACAGCTTCTGCTCCTCGCGCCCCAGCCTCACGGAAATCGCCGCCCGGCTCCGCGACAATGCCAGCCGCACCGCCTCGTCCAGCGTGAGGGCGAGCCGCTCCGGCCCGCCCGTCTGCGCACTCGCCGCCGCCGCGAGGCAGGCCAGCGCAAGGCATGCCGCCCGGGCAAGGCCGGCGGTTCGCCGGCTGCCGGGCCGTCCCGGGGCTTCCGACACGATGTTTCCGGTCGGTATGCAGGAAGGCGGACGAAACCGGTGTCGCACTGCGGTTGCATCCGCTTCCGGCTTCAGGAGCCCGGCATTCCGACCAGAGGATGCACCAGCCGGATCAGTTCCGCCTGGCGCGAGAGGCCGTGCTTGGCGAATGTGCGCTTCACATGCGAGCGGATCGTGCTCTCCTTGCGATCCATCGCTGCGGCTATCTCGTGGACGCTCATGCCCTGGGCCAGCTGCACCGCCACCCGGCTCTCCATCTCCGTCAGGTCGAGGGCCCTTGCCACCACGGCAGGGTCGATATCGGTCCCGAGCGCCGGGTCGCGGACCAGCACCAGCGCCGCCGCCGGCGAAAACGGATAGCCGGTTTCCTGCGGGCCCACCGGGTTCACATGCAGGACCAGCGGCGGCAGCACGCCCGAACGTCTCACGACCATCGAGCCGCCGGCGCCCTGCGCTCCGAAGGGCGGCAGGGCGCGGCCCAGAAGCTTCTGGAGGTCGTCATCGTCCCGGGGCGAGCGGGCGGACAGCAGGCCGTTCCTGTCGAGCAGGCGGTCGCCGGCCCGCAACAGGTCGCGCGCTCGGTCGTTCGCCTCCACGATCCGCCCGCGGCCGTCGAGTTGGATGACGCCCAGCCCGGTGGCGTCGAGCATCTCCGTCAGGGTCGCGCCGAGCGCGCCGGCGCCGGCCAGGGTCTGCCGGATGGACACGGTCTGCCGGACATGCGGCAGGAGGCGCCGGATCCGGTCCAGTTGCGCATCCGACCAGCCCTCTCCGTCCAGCGGGTCGTTTACCTGCCAAAGGATGCGCGAGCCGCCGAGCCCGTAGAGGCGCACATCGATGCCGTTCCCGGCACGGGCATGGGTCCGAATGGCGTTGTATGCCTCGGAGGTCCTTTTCTCTTCCTCCGTGTAGAGGTCGGCGACGGGGAACAACCGGTCGAAGGGAAGGCGCCGCAGGCGGGGTATCCTTTCGTCCAGGGGATAGAGGGTCCCCAACCAGAGTTGCTCCAGGTCCGGGCGCCGTTGTCCGCGAAGGCAGGTCCACAGGAAGTAGATCCGATAGCCCTCTTCCGACTCCCCGCCGCCGCACGCCAGGGTGCTGCCATGCGTGCCGAGAAACCGGTCGATCGACCCGGCGGCTTTCGGCCAGCCATCGGGGTCGAGCGCGGCTTCGTGCAACGAGGAGATGATGGATTCGAATGTGTCCCACTCGCCCATCTTCGCTCCGTTCCGCGCCGTTACTCCTTGCTCCATGCCCTCAATACGCACCCGGTTGCGGGGGTCGCTTCCGGCTGCCGAAAGCACGATGCCGATATAGATCGAGAGCAGAATGATATGCAGTAAATGCATCCTGTCTTCCCCAGTATTGGGGAGAACGACGACCTTGTATTTGCCTCCGACTCTTGCGGAACACTTCCCGATTTACGGCGTGCGGTCCGGAATCTTCTTGCGCGGGGTAGGTATTAAAGATGTGGGAATTTCATCCCGCCGTCAGGCCGAAAGCCGGCTGGCCTGCCCTCTCCACTTACGGGACGGTTGTGCTTTCAGCGCCACGTTATGAAAATTTCCAGGGAGGCCGAGACTTCACCCCGCAGTAATGCCGGTCGGTATGAAAAGACCGAATACAGGAGATACCGATGTCGAGTTTCTTCGTGCTCCGGTGTCCATCTTGCGGCTCATCTCCCCGCTTGGCCGGCCAAGAATGAACTTCCGTCAAGCACCTGGTCTTCAGCTTTGCCTCAACATGATGAACCTCCTTCCTTCAACACCCCATTGCAATTATACACCTCGTCAGCCTCGGGCCAGTGCACGTCTTTGATCGAAGCCTGCTTTTCTCCGAGGGTCCAGTCAGGTTTTACGTATTGACATTTCGCCCAGAAATTGCAATTTTCGTCACTCCAGGTGACGGGCGTCGGCGACGTGCTACCCGAAGTATAAGTCTCACCACCCGAGAGTTCACATGAATTGCTTGCGGGACTCTTATTCCACTGGCTCGTGCAACTCTCTATGGACATGAGATCGCTCTTGTTGCACAAGTCTGAGATATCGGTGCAGCAATAGATGCCCCTGACACGACAAGCTTCACTGCCTTTTCTCTTGTTGGTATTGGTGAGATGCCAGGTCTTGTCCGTGCAACTCGCCAGGTCAACTTTGGCGACCACCTTGCCCCAGCCTACGCAATGCTCCATCATCTGAGCTCCGAAGGTGCTTTTCTTGGGCCAGTCATTATTGTCCCACCAGCCATGCAGACACTCGGAATGATGAAAGGTCAATCTATTGCTGCTTGAGCAGGAGGCGTAGGCTGCGCCCGCTACGACCATGATCGCTGCGAATGTCAACAGGCCGAGAATCGATTGTCGCACCTTCATTTCACACGTCCTTTCCGGAAGCCGGGACCGGGGTGGCGGCGCGTAAGACCGGGACGGCGCTGCACCTCATGGGCTCCCTTTGCACACTCGCTGTCGGCGGCACCCGGCGGAAGCGGCGACACGGCGTTCCGCGGCGCCTCGGCTCCTGTCAGTGCAAATATTGGAAGATTTCGGATTTTCTTGCGTCCCCAGCTTTGGGGAAATCAGCCGGAAAATTCGGCTCAATTTGCGAAGCACAGGCATGGTTCGGCCGTCACCGCCTCAATACACGCTCTCGGCGATGGCCGAGCGCCGGGAGCGATGGGATGGAACCACCCGGGACAACTGTCGAGGTGCCTGATGGCGATGCCGCGCCGCCTGCGCAGAAAGTCCTCGTGCCGGCTGTGGCGGCTGTTGACCGTCTGGATGTGCCCGCCGCCTCGGACCCGCTAGCCGGTAAAGGCGTCGATGCTCCGCTTCAACATGATTGACCTGCCTTCTTCAACACCCCATTGCAATTATACAAGTCGTCAGCATCGAGCCAGTGTACGTCATTGATCGAAGCCTGCTTTTCCCCGAGGGTCCAGTCGGGTTTTACGTATTGACATTTCGCCCAGAAACTGCACTTATAGCGGTCTGGATCTGTGACGACGGGCGACGGCGACGTGCTACCCGCAGTATAAGTAGTACCGCCCGAGAGATAACATGAATCGCTTGCAGGACTGTCGTTGAATTGGCCCCTGCATCCCTCCAAGGTCACGAGATCCCTCTTTCTGCACAAGTCCCCGACATCCTTGCAGCAATGGATGTCGCTGACTCTGCAAGCTTCACTCCCCGTTCTCTTATTGGCGTTAGTAAGGTGCCACGTCTTGTCGATGCACGCCGCCAGGTCAATTTTGGCAACCACCTTACCCCATAGATGGCAGTCGTCCATAACCTGAACTCCGAAAGTACTTTTTTTGGGCCACG
>JAPOZD010000419.1 GCA_026706245.1 Alphaproteobacteria bacterium | reverse complement strand
CTAAAGCTGGCCAATTCCCGGAAGTCCCGTCCCAGGTATTTGTTGATCGTCTTTGCCTTGGCCGGCGATTCTACAACGACGATGTTCTCGGCGCTCATCTCGATATCAACGAAACCCGTTGTCCAGGATGCCGTTCGACACGGCCTGCCAGTTCAAGGTCGAGCAACATGGCGGCCACGGCTGCGCTCGACAAGTGACACCGGCGCGCCAGTTCGTCAACCGTGACCGGAACGGGGCCGAGCGCGGAGAGCAGGCTGTTTTCCGCTTCGGGACCGGCGCCGCCTGCGGGCGCGGCGGGGGCCGGAGGCGGCGATATGGCGCGGGCCGGCCGCTTCGGTGCGGTGCGGTGTTGGGGCGGCGGCAGGATGCTGTCGGCGAGCGCTTCGGCAATGTCTTCGGCGCCGGTGACGAGGGTGGCGCCGTTGCGGATCAGGTCATGGCAGCCGGCATTGCGCGGGTCGAGCGGCGAGCCCGGCACGGCGAACACCTGGCGGCCTTCCTCGGCCGCCAGCCGCGCGGTAATCAGCGATCCCGAGCGGGCCGCCGCCTCGATCACCACCACGCCCGCCGCCAGCCCCGCGACGATGCGGTTGCGGCGGGGAAAGTCCTGCGCCCGCGCCTGGAAACCCGGCGGGTTTTCGGCGAGCGCAAGGCCGTCGGCGGCGATGGCGTCGAAGAGCGCGCGGTTCTGCGGCGGGTAGGGCCGGTCGATGCCGCCGGCCAGCACGGCGATGGTGCCGCTGGCGAGAGCGCCCCTGTGCGCGGCCGCGTCGATGCCGCGCGCCAGCCCGGAAACGACTATGAAACCGGCTTCGCCGAGCGCCCGCGCGAGCCGCTCGGCGATGCGCTGGCCGGCTGCGGAGGCGTTGCGCGCGCCCACCATGGCGACGACCGGCAGGGCGGCGTGCGAAAGGTCTCCCAGGGTTGCGAGGAAGGGCGGCGGGTCGGCAATGCGCGAGAGCGCGGCCGGATAATCGTCATCGCCGAACCAGACCGGCCTTGCGCCGAGCCGGGCCAGCGCCTCCAGCTCCTCCTCCGCGCTCCGTTCGGAAGGGGGATGGAAGCCGAAACCCGGCAGCGCCTCCAGCGCGGCCTCCGGCGAGCCCAGCCGCTCGACGAGTTCGAAGTAGCGGATCGGCCCGATGCCGGGCGTCCGCGCAAGGCGCAGCCTTGCACTCATCCGAGTTTGATCCGGCTTTCCTCGCCTTTCAGCAGCCGGCGGATGTTGCCGGCATGGCGGGCGATCACTGCAATTGCAATCAGGCCGGTCACTTCCGCTTCGGCAACGCCGACCAGCGCCCAGGCCCATGCCGGCGAGGAGCCGATGGCAAGGATTGCCGCGAGCGATGAGTAGCGGAAGAGCGCTGCGGTTCCGATCCAGACGGCCGCAGCCGCCACTCCGACCGGCCACGCGAAGACGAACAGCACGCCGAAGGCGGTCGCCACGCCCCTGCCGCCGCGAAAGCGCAGCCAGACCGGCGCGATGTGGCCGACGACCACGCCGAGCGCCGCGAACACCGCCATGCTCGGACCGAACCAGTGGTCGGCGACCGCCACCGCCGCAGCACCCTTGCCGGCGTCGAGCAGCAGGGTGAGCGCCGCCAGCCCCTTGCGCCCGGTCCTGAGCACATTGGTCGCGCCGATATTGCCGGAGCCGACCTGCCTGAGATCGCCCGCCCCGGCCAGACGGGTCAGAAGCACGCCGAAAGGAATGCTGCCGAGCAGGTAGGCCGCGAGAAAGGCGGCATAGAGCGGCCAGGTAAAGGAAAAGTCTCCGAGCGGGTCCGGCATGTCAGGCCTCCAGCACGATCCGGGCCAGCCGCTCGGCGTCTTCCGGCCCGGCCATCAATGTGGGGGCGACGATGGCGCGAACGCCTTCCGCTTCTATCGCCGCCGCCTCATGCGCGTCCGCCTCGTCGATGACCAGCGCGCGGATCAGGCCGCGATAGTGCCGGGCGACCGCGAGCGAGGAAGGCTCCAGCCCGAGTTCCGACATCATCTTGGCCGCCGGTCCCTTCACTGCCTTGCCGCCGATGATCGGGGAGACGCAGACGGCGTCCCGCACCGTTTCCCGATAGCCGGTCACGGCGAGGATCGGGTCGATGCTGATATAGGGGTTCGACGGGCAGATGACGATGCGTTCGGCCTTCTGGAGGGCTTCGAGTGCGCCGGGCGCCGGGCGGGCGGCCTCAGCGCCCTCGAAGGCGAAGCCGGTGACGCGCGGGGCGGTGCGCTCGCGCACGAAGTAATGCTGGAAGGCGAGCCGCCCCGATTCGGTCTCAACCAGGGTCCGCAACCGCTGGTCGGTCGCCGGGATCACGCGCGCCGTCACGTCGAGCCGCCCGAGAAAGCCGGCGGTGACGGCCGACAGCGGCTCTCCGGCCGCAAGGCGCTCGCTACGGAGCACATGCATGGCGAGGTCAAGGTCGCCCAGATTGAACCAGGTTTCGCCGCCGAGCGCGCCGAGCGCTCCCATGAAGGACCAGCTCTCGTTCGCCCGGCCCCAGCCGCGTTCCCGGTCGGCGAGGCCCGAGAGCGCATAGACCAGCGAGTCGATGTCCGGCGAGACCGAAAGGCCGAGATGCTCGAAATCGTCGCCGGTATTGGCGATCACCGTGAGGTCGGCGCCGGTGCGCATCAGGCCTTCCGCCAGTTTTGCGCCGCCGACGCCGCCGGAGAGCGCCGCGACCTTCACCGGAAGAGGTCCGTGGCCCGGTCGCGGAGCAGAGGCCCGACGCCGCCATCGTCTTCCGGCAGGTCGAGCCCGCGCACCAGCACCACCGGCGTCGCCTCGTCGGCCTGCCCCTGGAGGATCGAGGCGGCCGCCGCGATCTCGTCCGCCTGGCCGACAATGGTGACTTCGAGCGGCTGGCCGAACAGGTCCGGTTCGCCGCGCCGGTCGTCAATTGCGGGAAGGCCGGCAACGCCGATTGCGACGCCGCAGGTGCCGACCCGCCAGGCGCGGCCGAAGCTGTCGGACACGATGACGCCCGGCGCCACGCCCCAGCGTTCCGCCAGCGCGGCCCTGAGCGCCCTTGCGGAAGCATCGGGGTCGCTGGGCAGCAGCAGCAGGCGCCCCGCCTCGATGTTGGAATGGTCTATGCCGGCATTGGCCATCACATGCCCCAGCCGGTGCTCGACGACCGCCACGCCCGGCCGATGGCGGACAATCTCCGCCGTTTCCCCGAGCAGGATTTCGACATGCGCGGGGTCCTTGCGGGTCAGCGCCGCGAGCCGTTTCGCGGCGGGCGACGGAACCGTCTCCTCCGGAAAGGCGTAGCGCCCCTCCGCCTTGGAAACGACCTTTTGCGCGACCACGAGGATGTCGCCGGCCTCGAGCCCGGTCCCGACCCGCTCCAGGCCCTCCGAAATCAGCCCGGCAAGATCGTCCCCCGGCTCGACCATCGGCAGGCCGGGCAGCGCAACCAGCTCCAGCCGCCGGGTCACGCGCTGTCCTGCTCCGCCGCCGGCTCCCCGGTAATCCTGAGGCCCGCGCCGTCGATGCCGTAGCGGCGGTTGATCTGGATGATGACCGAGGTGAGCGCCTCGGCGGCGGCGGAGTTCGCGAGCGGCCCGGCGTGCCAGCCGCGCAGGCCGAGGTCTTCGGCCAGCCCGATCACCGTTTCGCGCGCGGCCAGCTTGTCGCCCGCCACCAGCACGTCGCAGTCGATGGCATGGGCCGATTGCAGATGCGCCGCCGCCACATTCTGGAAGGCCGAAACGACGGTGGCGCGTTCGCCCAGCCAGGCCTGCGCCTCGACCGCCGCCGACCCGGCCTCGGGAAGCTGTACGGTCCCGACCCTGGGCGGCATCAGCGGCACTGTCGCATCCACCAGGATCTTGCCCTCAAGCCCCTCGGCGATGCTCTCTATCGTGCTTCTGTGGTGGGCGTAGGGCACGGTCAGCACCACGATATCGGCGGCGGCGGCGGCCTGGGGGTTGACGAGGCCGACGGCGCCGTGTCCCGCCTCCGCTGCGGCGGTATCGGCCCGCTCCTGGGTGCGCGAGCCGATCACCACCTTGTGGCCGGCATCCGCCCAGCGCCGCGCGAAGCCCGTGCCGAGCGCACCCGTGCCGCCGATGATCGCGATGGTCCGTCCCATAAGCAGCACCTCCCCCTCCCGCTGCGCCCGCAGGGTTTACCCCATGCCGCGCGCCAAGCCAAAGCATGCTTGCCATACGGAACCGTTTGATATAGTCATAACAGATGACTACTAGACAAGACAGGAGATCATCTTGTCCGGAGAAGTGGGAGCGGCCGCGTTCAAGGCGCAATGCCTTCAGATCATCGACCGGGTGAGCAGAGATCGCCAGTCCGTGACAATCACCAAGCGGGGCAGGCCCGTCGCGATATTGTCGGCAGTGCCCGGAACGGCGCCGTCCCCGTTTGGCGCCATGCAGGGCAGCGTGCTGGGTTATGACGGGCCCTTCGAGCCGGCAGCCGACCCCTTGGACTGGAACGCCGTGCGGTGATCCTGCTGGACACGCACGCTTTCGTGTGGACGGTCGGCGGCGACCGGCGCCTCGGGCCCCGCGCCCGCGCTGCCATCGAGGAGGCGGCGTCGGGCGAGGGCGTGCTGGTGTCGGCGATTACGCCGTGGGAGGTCGCGCTGCTCGTCGGGAAGGGCCGGCTCCGGCTCGGCCGCGAGGTCGGCGCTTGGCTCGAGGCGGCGCTGGCGCTGCCCGGCATGGTGCTGGCCCCGATCGAGCCGGCGATAGCCGTCGACAGCACCAGGCTCCCCGGTGACTTCCACGCGGACCCCGCCGACCGGCTGATCGTCGCCACGTCCCGGCATCGCGGCGTTCCGCTGCTAACGGCGGACCGCGCCATTCTCTCCTATGCGGCGAACGGCTATCTCCACGCATTGGACGCGGCCGCATAGCATTTGCGGCCCGGCGCGCCTCCGTCCTATCCTCGCTGCCCATGACCGCGCCGCGCTCCATTGTCAGTCCTTGCGTCAGGGTCTGCCGCATCTCGCCCGAGACGCAATTTTGCGAGGGCTGCGGCCGCCGGCTCAGGGAAATTGCGGGCTGGGCCCGGATGGCGGAGGCGGAGCGCGACGCCATCATGGCGGACCTGCCGCGCAGGCTTGCCGAGGGCGCGGCAGCCTGATCGTACCGGGGCTGCCCCTGCCCGCCTACTCGTCGAAGGCGGCCGACAGCCGGTTCCGCAACTCTTTCGCCCCCGGCGCGCCCAGGTCCTGCGCCCGAAGCGCCCAGCGCCATGCCTCTGCGGGATCGTAAATCTCGTCCGGCCCGTTGATGCGGAGCAGCGCCAGATTGAAGGCTGCCTGCCCGATGCCGGCGCCGGCCGCGAGTGCGTAGAGTTCTGCAGCGCGGGGGGCGTCTTCGGCTTCGACCAGCCGCGCGAGGTTGAATTGCGCCTCCGCATGGCCCTCAGCCGCAGCGGCTTCGTACCAAGCTTGCGCCTCGGCCGGGTCGCGCGGCAGGCGGGGGTCGGAATCGAACAGGAGGCCGAGCCGGAACTGGGCCCGCACCTCTCCCTGCGCCGCCGCCTTGCGATACCAGCCTATCGCTTCCGACAGGCTGTTCGCTCCGCGCAGGCCCCGGTCGTGGATATAGCCGAGATAGAACTGCGCTTCCGGGTTGCCCGCCTCGGCCGCCTGTCCATACCAGCGCATGGCGTCGCCATAGGTGACAACGGGCGCAGGCATGTCTGCCGCGCCGGCCCGCGCCGACAAAAGGCAGAACACGGTCAGAAGCCCGCACAATGCGAGGCGCGCGCCGTTCGTTCCTGCCCTTGTCGATTTTTGCATGGTTGGGGGTTCTCGCAACGCTCCCGCCCGTCCCGTTCAAGCAAAGCGGCGGGTATCCGCGAACTCGCAAGCCGGCGCAAGCCTCGACGCGCCCGAATGCGTCCCTGAGACCCATAATTGTCACAAATTGCGGAAAACGGCCAGAGGGTCGGAACATGCGGCGGTCTCGGCCTGCAAAAGGTAAAGCCCTGCTTGCGCGCCGGGGCCGGGAGACTGACAATCCCGAGCCGAGGGGGGATCCGGTCATGTATTCACTGAAGGACTTCGGCAGCTTCCATGTTGGCGGGCAGATGGTGACCGTGTCGGGCCGGGAGAAACGCACCGTCGCGTTTACGCCGAGCCTGGTCCTGGAATACGACCCCAATGGCGAGTTCCTCGTGGAGCAGGTCTATGTGCAGTATTTCATTCCCGCGGAGCAGACATTCCCGCATCCGCTCGTCCTGCTGCACGGCGGCGGCCTGACCGGCGCCTGCTGGGAGACCACGCCGGACGGCCGGCCCGGCTGGCTGCACGATTTCCTCCGCCAGGGCTTCGCCGTCTATGTAATCGACAATGTTGAACGCGGGCGGTCCGGCTTCTGCGCGCTCGAAGGCGTGTGGGAGGGCGAGCCGGTCATGCGGACCGCGGCCGAGGCGTGGGACCTGTTCCGTTTCGGGCTGCCGGCGGATTTCGCCGCGGGCAAGCCCTTCGAGGGCCAGCGCTTCCCTCTCGACGCGATGGAGAGCTTCCAGCGCCAGTTCGTGCCCCGCTGGACCTCGACTTCGGAAGCCCAGATCCGGGGCGTCGGCGCAGCGCTCCGGCGGATCGGGCCCTGCGTGCTGGTGTGCCACAGCCAGGGCGGCTATCTCGGCAGCCAGGCAGCGATCGAGAATCCCGGGTGCATTCGCGGCGTCGTCTGCTGCGAGGGCTCAACCCTGCCCGCAGACGAGCAGGTATCGCCGGAGACGGTGGCGGGCGGGCCGTGGCTGCTGCTGCTCGGCGACTTCATCGACTTCTCGCCGCGATGGACCGCCACGCGGCAGGAGACCGCCGCCTTCGGCGAACGGGTGAATGCCGCCGGCGGCCGGGCGGAACTGGTCGAGCTGCCCGATGCCGGATTCCCCGGCGCCACCCACATGTTC
This sequence comes from Alphaproteobacteria bacterium, assembly GCA_026706245.1. Taxonomy (GTDB): domain Bacteria; phylum Pseudomonadota; class Alphaproteobacteria; order Bin95; family Bin95; genus Bin95. The sequence continues at coordinate 6,136 of JAPOZD010000419.1, read as the reverse complement.
ATGATGGACGAACACTCGGCCGGCATCTCCGAATGGCTAGGAGCCTGGATTCGCGAAAACTGCTGAGCAGCGCGGACGAGGCTATCCGCCGATGGCGAGCAGCCCGGCATGGACATCGAGGGTCTTGAGGCCTGAGCCTGTCAGCACCAGCACCAGGTCGTCCTCCGGGATCTGAGGCAGGGCTGCGGCGACGGTCGCGGAGGTCGGCTCCAGGAACCAGCCGGACCGGGCGAGGCCGCCCAGCGCGCCGAGGATCGCCTCCTCGCTCACCACGGGAACCGAGCCGCCAGTGGCCCTGACGGCGTCCGCTACCATCCGCCCCCTGATCGGCCGCGCCGTCGCGATGCCGTCGGCCACGGTCGGCCCCCGCGGCAGGGCCCGGCCGTCGAACAGAGTGCGGATGGGGGCATTGTTGGCCGCCTGCACTGCATGAAGCCGGGGAAGCGCGTCGATTTCGCCCGCCTCCTGCAATTCCCGGAAGCCGAGATAGAGGCCGAGTATGTTGGCGCCGTTGCCGCAGGGCGCGGCCACGGCGGCCGGCGCGCGGAAGCCCAGCTGCTCCCATAACTCGAAGGCGAGCGTCTTCGTGCCTTCGAGGAAGAAGGGCTGGCGGTTGTGGCTCGCGTAGAACATCGTTTCGGCGGCCGCGAGCGCCGCCCGCTCCACGGCGTCGCGGTCTCCTGCCACCTCCTGCAATTCGGCCCCGGCGGCGGCGATCTGGACCCGCTTTGCCGCCGGCGCGCTCTCCGGCACCATGATGCGCGCGCGGATGCCAGCGGCGGCCGCAAAGGCGGCCACGGACGCCCCGGCATTGCCGGAACTGTCTTCCAGCAGCGCTTCCACGCCCGCCTGCTTCAGATGCGACATCATGACAGCCGTGCCCCGGTCCTTGAAGGAACCTGTCGGCATCAGGTGCTCGCATTTGAACAGAAGCCGGCGGCCGTCCCACTCCGTCCCGACCAGCGGCGTGAGGCCCTCGCCGAGGCTCACCCGGTCCCCGTCATCCACACGGATGGCCGCGCGGTAGCGCCAGAGCGACGGTTCCGACCGCTCGATCTCGTCCCGCGCGAGCCCCCGGCCGGGTTCGAGTTCCAGCGGGCCGCCATCGTCCGGCGCGCGCCAGAGCGCCCGGTCTGCGGGCCAGCCCGCGCCGCTTCGCCGATTGATGTAGGAAACGCGCACCGCCAACCCTTTCTGTCCGCTTGCCACCCCTCGCCGCGCATGCGGCGCGGCGGGCTGCCGGCCATCATGGCGGATTTGGGCAATATCGCCATTGTCACCTATAAATGCCGCTGGAAAGCCGATTCGGCGGGAGAAGGCGCACGTTGCGGCTTCGCCGGCAGGACGGGCGGCAGCCGCCGCAGCGGTTCGCAGCCAAGCTCCGCATCGGCAAGGCGGATAGAGCATGGTGCCGCAAACGAGTGACGCATCCGACGGAAGCGCTGCGGATCGCCGCCATCCCGACACAAAGGTTCCGCTCCCGCTCACCACAGGGCTGGCTCTCCAGATTGCGGCGCTCGTGCTTCCCGGCGCCGTGCTGATCCCGACCGTTGTGTTCCAGGCGGCCGGACAGCCTGAAAACGTTGTGCTCTGGGCCGTGTTCGCATCGGTCGTGGCCAGCGGCGCAACGACGATGCTCCAGGCGTTCCGGGCCGGCCGGTTCGGCGCCGGCTATCTCCTCGCCATCGGGGCAGCCGCGCCGGCGATTGCTGTGAGCACCGCCGCGCTTGCCGCCGGCGGCCCGGCGTTGCTCGCTACCCTGGTGATCGGCCTGGCGTTGTTCCAATTCGCCTTCTCGGCCCGGCTGTCGCTGTTCCGCCGCATCCTGACCCCGACCGTCACCGGGACGGTCATGATGCTGACGCCGGTCACGGTCATGCCGGTCATGTTCCAGCAGCTCGAGAATGTGCCCGCCCAGACGCCGGTCGCAGCGCCGCTCTGCGCCCTGACGACCCTGCTCGTTATTGTCGGCCTCGTGCTGAAGGCAAAACAGGGCCTGCGCCTTTGGGCGCCGGTTATCGGCATCGTAGCGGGCTCAACCGTCGCCGCCCTGTTCGGACTCTACGATTTCGAGCGTGTCGCCCGAGCTGCGGCGATCGGCATTCCCCGGGTGGAATGGCAGGCTCCGGACCTCGACTTCGGGCCTGCTTTCTGGGCATCGCTGCCGGCGTTCCTGTTCATCTCCCTGGTCTGCACGGTCCAGACCGTCAGCGGTGCCACCGCGATCCAGCGCGTTTCACGGGCCGGGTCGCGGGCAGTCGATTTTCGGGCGGTCCAAGGCGCAATTGCGGCCGACGGCGCCGGGAATCTGGTTTCCGGCCTGGCGGGCACCATGCCGCTTGGCTTCCGTCCGATGGGCGCATCGATGATCGAGATGACCGGAATCGGCTCCCGGCGCATCGGAGTCGTGCTAGGCGCGGCGATGATCGCCCTGGCCTTTCTGCCGAAAGCGCTGGCCGTGATCCTGGCGGTCCCCGGCCCGGTCGTTGCGGCTTTCATCGCCGTCACCATGGCGACGATTTTCATCATCGGCATGAAGCTGGTCGTCCAGGACGGGATCGACTACCGCCAGGGCCTGATCGCCGGCGTTGCCTTCGGGATCGGCGCGAGCTTCGAGAGCGGCGCGGTCTTTCCGGCGCATCTTTCGGCCTTCGCCGGCGGATTCCTGCAAAACGGGATGATCGCCGGCGGCCTTGCGGCCGTTGCCATGACCTCTTTTGTCGAGTTGACGAAGCCGCGTCGCCACCGGATCGAACTGCCGTTCGATGCTACAGCCTTGCAGGAAGTCCAGGCGTTCGTTCGCGCGTTTGCGGCGCGCGGCGGTTGGAGCACGGGCATGGCGGACCGTCTCGATGCGGTCAGCGAGGAGACCATGCTGACCCTGCTGGACCGGGACGAAGCCGCCGGCGAGGCCGGGCAGCGGCGGCTGTTTCTGGCTGTGTACCGGGAAGACAATGTTGCGATCCTCGAGTTCGTTGCCGCCAAGGGTGAGGAGAACCTTCAGGACCGGATTGCTCTGCTCGGCGAGGCCGGCGGCTCCGATTCGCTCGAGCGGGAGGTATCGCTTCGGCTGCTGCGTCACCTTGCATCTTCGGTCCGCCATCAGCAATATCACGAGATCGATATTGTGACGGTGCGTGTCGATCCGTCCCAGAGGAATGGCTCGCCGTCGTAGCTGAACGGACCCGCTCAGGGAGAACGGCCATGTATTTCACGGTTTTTGTCACGGACAGACCGGGTGTGACACAGAAACGGAGCGATCTGCGAGACGATTTCAGAGCCTATCTGCGTAATCATCCCGGTCACCCCGATGTTGTCGTGCACCACGGAGGAGCGACGCGTGCCGCGGACGGAGATGCAATCGTCGGATTGCTTCTGGTGGTCGAAGCATCTTCGCTCGATGCGGTGCAGGCATTTGTGTCCGACAGCCCCTTCGGCAAAGCCGACGTTTTCGGCGAAGTGCAGATCCGGGTATGGGAATGGGAGACCGGGCGTCCCGGTTAGCCGCAGCCAACTGCGTATCGGGTCGATCGGAAGCGGCGGGACATCCCCGTTTCATATCGGTGCGTCGTTCGATGTAAGAAGCGCGCGCCGCCAGCCTTCCTGTCCGTTCCTTCTGCGTCGGCCGCGGACGCGGCGCACAGCGGTATGCCGGGCATCATGACTGATCTGCGCAATATCGCCATCATCGCCCATGTGGACCACGGCAAGACGACGCTGGTGGACGGCCTGCTGCGTCAGAGCGGCGCCTTCCGCTCGAACCAGCGCGTTGCCGAGCGCGCGCTCGATTCCAACGCGCTGGAGCGCGAGCGCGGCATCACCATCCTCGCCAAATGCACCTCGGTCCAGTGGCAGGGCGTGCGCATCAACATCGTGGACACGCCCGGCCATGCCGATTTCGGCGGCGAGGTGGAGCGGGTTCTCGGCATGGTGGACGGCTGCCTGCTGCTCGTCGATGCCTCCGAGGGGCCGATGCCGCAGACGAAATTCGTGCTGGCCAAGGCGCTGGCGGCCGGGCTTGCGCCCATCGTCGTGGTCAACAAGGTGGACAAGCCTGACGCGCGGCCCTTCGAGGTGCAGGACGAGACCTTCGACCTCTTCGCCGCGCTCGATGCGGATGAGCGCCAGCTCGACTTCCCCACTCTGTTTGCCTCGGCCAAGGAAGGCTGGGCGGCTACTGCGCCTGACGGGCCGCGCGACGGTCTCGGACCGCTTTTCGAAACGGTCCTGGAGCGGGTTCAACCGCCCCGCGTCGCGGCGGACGCCCCCTTTGCGATGCCAGCCGCGATCCTGGAGTCCGACCCCTTTCTTGGACGGGTCCTGACAGGCCGGATCGAGAGCGGCGAGATCGGCGCCAACCGGGCCGTCCACGCGCTCAGGCCCGGAGACGGCGTCGTGGAGCGCGCCCGCACGACGCGCCTGCTGGCGTTCCGGGGCCTCAGCCGCGTTCCGGTCGACCGCGCGGTAGCCGGCGACATCGTTGCGGTCGCCGGGCTCCAGACGGCTACGGTCGCGGATACCCTGGCCGCACCCGAGGTCGTGCAGCCGCTGCCCGCCCGGCCCATCGACCCGCCGACGCTGGCCCTCACCCTTTCCGTCAATGATTCGCCGCTCGCCGGGCAGGACGGCGACAAGCTGACCTCGCGGGAACTCCGCGCCCGGCTTATGCGCGAGGCGGAAGGCAATGTCGCCATCCGGGTGGCGGAGAGCGCGGAGAAGGACGCATGCGAGGTCGCCGGCCGGGGCGAGCTTCAGATGGCGGTGCTCATCGAGACCATGCGCCGCGAGGGCTTCGAGCTTTCCGTCTCCCGCCCCCGCGTCCTGTTCAAGACCGATCCCGACAGCGGCCGGCGTCTGGAGCCCGTCGAGGAAGTGACCGTGGACGTGGACGCCGGCCATGCAGGCGCCGTGGTCGAGAAGATGGGCGTGCGCAAGGCGGAGCTGATCGACATGCGCCCGACCGGCGCCGCGCGCCAGCGGCTGGTGTTCCATGCGCCCTCGCGCGGGCTCATCGGCTATCACGGCGAGTTCCTGGCGGACACGCGCGGCACCGGCGTGCTGCACCGGCTGTTCCACGGCTACGCGCCCTGGAAGGGGCGGATGGCCGGGCGGCGGCGCGGCGTCATGGTCTCGCTGGAGCGGGGCAGGGCGGCGGCCTACGCGCTCTGGAACCTGGAGGAGCGGGGGCGGCTGTTCATAGCGCCGGGCGAGCCTGTCTATGGGGGCATGGTGATCGGCGAATGCGCCCGCGGCCAGGACATCGAGGTCAACCCGCTGAAGTCGAAGCAGCTCACCAACTTTCGCGCTGCCGGCAAGGATGACGCCATATTGCTCTCGCCGCCGCAGGACATGGCGCTGGAGCGCGCCATCGCCTGGATCGCAGATGACGAGCTTGTGGAGGTGACGCCGAACGCCGTGCGCCTGCGCAAGCGTTACCTCGACATGCACGAACGCAGGCGGCAAGCTAAGAGGGTGGCGGCGGAATAGCGACGGGAGTAGAGGCGATGGCGCTCTCATGGTCCCACATGGTGCTCTATGTCGAGGACGTGGAGCGGATGCTGGCGTTCTACACCGGTGTGCTCGGCTTCGAGGTCACTGACCGGGGGCCGCTGGGTCGGGACGACAGGGAGATCGTCTTCCTCAGCCAGGACCCGGAGGAACACCACCAGGTGGCCTTCATCAACGGCAGGAAGGAGGCCGGCCCCTCCAACAGCGTGAACCATGCGGCCTTCCGCATCGAGGGCCTTGCGGCGCTGCGGGGCATGGCGGCCGCGCTCGATGCCGAGGGGGTCGCCTACAATCCGCGCAGCCACGGCAACACCTGGTCGATCTATTTCGAGGACCCGGAGCGCAACGGCATCGAAATCTTCTGCGACACGCCCTGGAAGGTGGCCCAGCCGCAGGCGGTCGCCTGGGACCCGGCGCTGAGCGACGAAGACCTCGCCCGCTGGACCGAAGAGCGCTTCCGCGACCAGCCGGGCTTCGAGCCCGCCGACGCCTGAGCGGCGCGCCCGTGACCGAAATCACCGTCGCCGAGGCGTATCTGGCGCTGCTGAAGGCGCGCGGCGTGGATGTGCTGTTCGCCAATCCGGGCACCGATTTCGCGCCCATCGTCGGGTCCCAGGCGACCGCCTGC
>JAPOZD010000153.1 GCA_026706245.1 Alphaproteobacteria bacterium | reverse complement strand
CTCCACTAGGGGGAGCCGCCACACGCGGCTGAGAGGTCCTGCTTGCGGGACGACCCCAGGAACCTGATCCGGTTAATGCCGGCGGAGGGAGCGTGTGGGCGGAACCGCATCCGATATAGAATTTGCCGTCGATATTCGCGGCGCCGCGCTTTCCTATGGAGGAGCGCCGCTGTTCGACGGGCTCGACATTCGCCTGGAAGCCGGCCTCTGGACCTGCCTGCTGGGGCCGAGCGGCGTCGGTAAGACGAGCCTGCTGCGGCTGATCGCGGGCCTCGACGGCGCGGCCGCGGGTCGGGTGCGCACCGGCCCCGTCGCCTATATGGGCCAGAACGACCTGCTGCTCCCCTGGGCCAGCGCGCTCGACAACGCTGTGCTGGGGGCGAGGCTGCGCGGCGAGAGGCCGGACTTCCAGAGGGCCCGCCGCCTGCTTGCCGAGGTTGGCCTTGCGGACTTCATGGAGGCGCGTCCGGCGACGCTCTCCGGAGGCGAGCGCCAACGGGTCGCGCTGGTCCGCACGCTGATGGAGGACCGCGCGGTCGTGCTGATGGACGAGCCGTTCGGCAGCCTCGATGCGATCACCCGCCATGCGGCGCAGGACCTCGCGGCGCGCATGCTGGCGGGGCGAACAGTGCTGCTCGTCACTCACGACCCGCTGGAGGCGCTCCGCCTCGGGGACCGCGTCTATGTCCTGACCGGTCGGCCTGCGGCGCTGGAGGCGGTGCCGGTGCCGGATCTGGCGCCCCCGCGCGATGTGCGCGACCCGGCGGTTCTGGCGGCGCAAGGCAACCTGCTTGCGAGGCTCGCGGCATGAAGGCGGCCCTGCGCATGGGACTCGTGGCGGCGGGGCTGCTGGTCGTCTGGCAGGCAATCGTTTCCGTCACCGGGGCGCAGCCCTTCATCCTTCCGGGGCCGCCGGCCGTGGCGGCGGCGCTGGCCGGTCATTCGGGGCTTCTCATCTCCCATGCCGGCACGACGCTGGCGGAAATCCTGCTTGGCCTCGTCCTCGGCGCAGCGCTCGGCGCGTTTTCGGCGCTGGTGATCGCCCATGTGCGCCCGGCGCGGCTCTGGTTGCTACCCGTTCTGGTCGCAAGCCAGGCCGTCCCGGTGTTCGCCATCGCGCCGGTGCTGGTGCTCTGGCTCGGCTACGGCATGGCTTCCAAGGTGGCGATGGCGGTGCTCATAATTTTCTTTCCGGTGACGGCCGCCTTCTATGACGGCCTGTCCCGCACCGATCCCGGCTGGCTGGACCTCGCGCGCAGCATGGGCGCCTCGCGCTGGCGCCAGCTGGTCCATCTGCGCATTCCCGCAGCCCTGCCGGCCTGCGCCTCCGGCCTGCGGGTCGCTACGGCCGTCGCGCCCATCGGTGCCGTGGTGGGCGAGTGGGTCGGGGCGTCCGCGGGCCTCGGCTATCTCATGCTGCACGCCAATGCGCGCATGCAGGTGGACCTCATGTTCGCCGCGCTCGTCGTCCTCGCGGCGATGGCGCTCATTCTCTACTTCACCGTCGACCGCCTGCTCCGCCTCGCGGTGCCCTGGCAGACCGACACTCTCTGGCAAGATCGGGAAAAGGAGCCTGCTCAACCATGAAAATCCGCCTGCCGGCGCTTGTCGCCGCGTGCCTGTTCGCCGCCCTCCCGGCGGCGGCGGAGGAGAAGCTCACCGTGCTGCTCGACTGGTTTATCAATCCGGACCACGGGCCGCTCTATGTGGCCCAGGAGCGGGGCTATTTCGCGGATGCCGGCCTGGCGGTGGAATTCGTGCCTCCTGCGGACCCGAACGATCCGCCGAAGATCGTGGCGGCCGGCAAGGCCGACCTCGCGGTCTCCTATCAGCCGCAACTGCACATGCAAGCGGCCGCCGGCCTGCCGCTTGCGCGGATCGCCACCCTGGTCGCGACGCCGCTGAACACCATCGTGGTGCTGGACGACAGCCCGATACGCACGATCGCGGACCTCAAGGGCAAGCGGGTCGGCTTTTCCGTCGCGGGACTGGAAGACGCACTCCTCGAAGGCGTGTTGCAGCCGCACGGCCTCACCATGGACGACATCGAGAAGGTGAACGTGAACTGGTCCCTCTCGCCGTCGCTGATTGCGGGTCAGGTGGATGCCGTGATCGGCGCGTTCCGCAATTTCGAGCTGAACCAGATGGATATCGTGGGCCATCCGGGCCGCGCCTTCTATCTGGAGGAAGAGGGTGTGCCGCCCTATGACGAACTGATCGTCGTCGCGCACAAGGACACGCTCGACCGTCCCGCCTATCGCGCCTTCATCGATGGCGTGGAGCGCGGCGTCCAATACATGGTGAACCACCCTGACGACGCCTGGAAACTGTTCATCGCGGGCGACCGCAAGGACCTCGACGACGAGCTCAACCGCCGCGCCTGGCGGGACACGCTGCCGCGTTTCGCGCTCAGGCCGGCGGCGCTCGACCGGCGGCGCTACGAGCGCTTCGCCGACTTCGTTGTGGAGCGCGGCCTGGTCGAGTCATTGCCGCCGGTGGAGACCTACGCCGTGGAGTTGCAATAGGCGATCCCGCCGCTCAGACCGTCGTCTTGCCCTTGAAGCCGCAGAGATCGGCGACCGTACAGGCCGGACAGTCGGGCTTGCGCGCCTTGCAGACATAGCGCCCGTGCAGGATGAGCCAGTGGTGGGCATGCAGCTTGCGGTGCGCCGGGACGCGCCGTTCGAGCTTCTTCTCCACATCCAGAGGCGTCTTGCCGGGCGCGAGGCCGGTGCGGTTGCCGACGCGGAAGATATGCGTGTCCACCGCGATGGTCGGCTGGCCGAACGCGGTGTTGAGGACGACATTGGCCGTCTTGCGGCCGACGCCGGGCAGGCGTTCCAGCGCCTCCCGGCTCTCGGGCACGGCGCCGCCATGCTCCTCGACCAGGATGCGGGAGAGCCCGATGACGTTGCGCGCCTTGGCGTTGAAGAGGCCGATCGTGCGGATATGGCGGCGCACCCCGTCCTCGCCGAGAGCCAGCATGGCGTCCGGCGTGTCGGCTTCGGCGAACAGGGTCTTCGTTGCCTTGTTGACGCCCGCATCGGTCGCTTGGGCGGACAGCACGACCGCGACCAGCAGCGTATAGGGGTTGACGTAGTGCAACTCCCCCTGCGGCTCCGGCAGGGCAGCCGCCAGGCGGTCGAAGAAGGTCCCGATATCCGCTTTCTTCATGCGCCTTGCCGGGGCGTGAGGAAGCCGACGACCTTCCTGATTTCACTCATCGTCACAGAGGCGATGGCGCCCGCCCGCGCCGCGCCGTCGGCCAGCACGCCGTCGATATAGCCGGGATCGGCCGTCAGGCGGCGCATTTCGGCCGTGACCGGCGAGAGCACCTCCACGGCAAGCTCGGAGAGCGCCGCCTTGAAGTCGGCGAAGCCCCGCCCGCCGAATTCGCGGCAAACTGCCGCTTCGTCCACTCCGGCAAGCGCGGCGTGGATGCCGACGAGATTTTCGGCTTCCGGCCGGCCTTCCAGTCCAGCCGGCTCGCTCGGCAGCGCTTCGGGGTCGGTCTTCGCCCGGCGGATCTTCTGCGCGATGGCGTCGGCGTCGTCCGAAAGGTTGATGCGGGACCAGGCCGAGGGGTCGGACTTGCTCATCTTTGCGGTGCCGTCCCGCAGGCTCATCACACGGGTCGCGGCGCCGAAGATTCGCGGCTCCGGCAGCACGAACGCCTCACAGTTATAGTGACGGTTGAACGCGCCTGCGATATCGCGGGAAAGTTCCAGGTGCTGCTTCTGGTCCTCGCCCACCGGCACGTCGCTGGCGCGGTAGAGCAGGATGTCGGCAGCCATCAGCACGGGATAGGCGAAAAGCCCGACCGCAGCGGCGTCGCGGCGCTTCCCGGCCTTTTCCTTGAACTGGGTCATGCGGTTGAGCCAGCCCATCGGCGCATGGCAGTTCAGCACCCAGGCAAGCTCCGCATGGGCGGATACCATGCTCTGGTTGAAGATGATGCAGCGCTTCGGATCGATCCCGGACGCGATGTAGGCCGCCGTAACCTCGCGGGTATTGGCGGCCAGCTCGGCTGGGTCCTGCGGGACGGTGATGGCGTGCAGATCGACGATGCAGAAGATGCAGTTGAAGTCGAAGTCCTGCTGCATGCCCACCCAGTTGCGGATGGCGCCCAGATAGTTCCCGAGATGCAGGTTTCCGGTCGGCTGGATGCCGGAGAAAATGCGTTTCATGGTCCACCGTTCCGTATTCGGCGGGCGGTTTATCCGCACGGGAAGGCGAAGGGTCAAGGGCGCTGCCGTCTCGACGGGGCAGGCGGGCGCGGCTATATGGTGAAGCCATGACCAGGGTCGAGATGTACTCCAGCTCATGGTGCCCTTTCTGCTACCGGGCGAAGCGGCTGCTGAAGAGCAAGGGCGTCGAGTTCGCCGAATACAATGTGGACGCCGAGCCGGCCCTGCGCAGCGAGATGATGAGCCGGTCCGGCGGCCGGCGCACAGTGCCGCAAATCTTCATCGCCGGCGCGCATGTCGGCGGGTCGGACGAGCTGGCGGCGCTGGAGCGGGCAGGGCGGCTCGATGCCATGCTGGAGGGAGCCGCGTCATGAGCGCCTTCACGGTCGCCTGTCTTCAGAACACGGCGGAACGGGACACGGAGCCGACGCTTGCCGCGCTCGGCGACATGGTCCGCCGCGCGCGGGACATGGGCGCGGACCTGATTACCGCGCCGGAAGTCTGTTCCTATCTGGAGCCGCGCCGGCGTCTGGTGCTGGAAAAGGCGGAACCGCAGGACAACCACCGGGGCCTCGCCGCTTTCCGGGAATGGGCCCGGGAGACCGGCGCCTGGCTGCTGGCGGGCTCGATGGTGACGCGCACGGAGGAGGAGCGGCTCGCCAACCGGTCATATCTGATCGATCCGGCCGGCGAGGTCGCAGCCACCTATGACAAGATCCACATGTTCGACGTGGATATCGGGGAGGGCGACCGCTACCGGGAAAGCCGGACCTACCGGCCGGGGGAACGCGCGGTAACCATCGCCACGCCGCTCGCGGTGCTGGGCCTCACGATCTGTTACGACATGCGCTTTCCCGCACTTTACCGGGCGCTGGCGCAGGCCGGAGCGGAGGTGATTACCGTGCCGTCCGCCTTTACCGTGCCGACGGGCCGGGCGCATTGGCATGTGCTGCTTCGCGCCCGCGCCATCGAGACCGGCTGCTTCATCGTCGCGCCGGCGCAGGTGGGTGAGCATGCGGAAGGGCGGCGCACCTACGGCCATTCGCTGATTGTAGCGCCCTGGGGCGAAGTGCTGGCGGACGGCGGCGAGGAGCCCGGTATCGTGACCGCGGAAATCGACACCGCCCGCGTCGCGGAGGCCCGCGCCCGCGTGCCCTCCCTTTCCGGCGACCGCCCCTTCGACCTGCCGCCGGCCTGGAGCGCGGCGGCGGAGTAGCCGCGCTCTTCCTGTCCCGGACGGCGCGTGACGCCCTTTTCCCGAAGTCTGGAGGCCTTCCCCCATGAAGCTCGGTCTGTCGATCGGTTATTCCGGCGCCCGGCTCGATTTCCCGACGGAACTGGTGAAGCTCGCCGACAGGATCGGCTACGACGCGGTGTGGACGGCCGAGTCCTACGGCACCGACGCCATGACGCCGCTCGCCTATCTGGCGGCCGTCACGGAGCGGATCAAGCTCGGCACCGGCATCATCCAGCTTGCCGCGCGCACGGCCGCCAATGCGGCGATGCAGGCCCAGACCATCGACGCGCTGGCGGGCGGCGGGCGGATGATCGTCGGCATCGGCGTTTCTGGGCCGCAGATCGTCGAGGGCTGGTACGGCGAGCCCTGGGGGCGGCCCTATTGGCGCATCAAGGACTATGTCGCGATCATGCGGAAGATCTTCGCGCGCGAGGAGCCGGTGACCCATGAAGGCCGCGAGATTTCCCTGCCCTATACGGGCGAGGGCTCCGCGGACATGGGCAAGGCGCTCAGGATGATCCTGCATCCCAATCCGGACATCCCGATCTATCTCGGCACCGGCAGCGAGTCGACGGTGCGCCTGACGGGCGAGATCGCCGACGGCTGGCTGCCGCTCGGCTTCGTGCCCAGATCGCTTGACGAATACCGGCCCTGGCTGGAGCAGGGCTTCGCGCGGGCCGGTAACGGCAAGGGTTTCCACAATTTCGAGATCGTCGCCTCGCCGCATGTCATTCTGAGCAACGACGTGAAGGCCGGCCTGGCGCAGCTGAAGCCGCGCGAGGCGCTCTATGTCGGCGGCATGGGGCACCGGGAGAAGAACTTCCACAACCAGATGATGTGCCGGCGCGGCTTTGCGGACGCAGCCGAGCGCATCCAGGAGCTCTATCTCGACGGCCGCAAGGACGAGGCCGCCGACGCCGTGCCGGACGAGTGGGTGGACATGAAGGCGCTCATCGGCCCGCCGGCGCGCATCAGGCAGCGCTTCCGCGCCTGGGCCGACAGCGGCGCCACCGCCATCACCGTGCGCACCCGCAACGAGGAGGCCGTCCGCGTCATGGCCGACGCCGCCCGGCTGAACCGGTAGGATTTACTCCCGCATCTTCATCAGGCGCTGCTTGTCGCGTTTCCAGTCGCGTTCCTTGATTGCGTGGCGCTTGTCCACCTTGCGTTTGCCTCGGGCGAGGCCGAGTTCCAGCTTGGCGCGCCCGCGCTCGTTGAAATAGAGCTTGAGCGGCACGATGGTCGCGCCCTCGCGCCGGACGGCGCCGGCCAGCCGGTCGATCTCGCGCCGGTGCAGCAGCAGCTTGCGGGGGCGTTTCGCCGTGTGGCCGAAATGGCGCGCCGGCTTGTATTCCGGGATATGGGCGTTGACGAGGAAGACCTCGCCCGACCGCTCGACCGCATAGGCCTCGACGATGGAGCCGCGCCCCTCGCGCAGCGACTTCACCTCGCTGCCGGAAAGCTGCATCCCGGCCTCGAGCACGTCCTCGATGAAGTAGTCGCGCCGCGCCCGGCGGTTCTGGGCGACCAGCCGGACGGGCATCGGACCGGGGTCAGGCGATCAGTTCGAGGCTGGTCATGGCGCTGCGCACGCGGGCCTGCGTCTCCGGCGCGGCCGGGGTCAGCGGCAGGCGCGTGTCCGGCGCGCAGTGCCCGAGCAGGTGTGCGCCGTATTTGGCGCCGGCCGGGCTCGGCTGCAAGAACATCGCCTTGTGCAGCGGCAGGAGGCGTTCATTGATCTGCATCGCCGTCTCCAGCGCGCCCTGCTGCCACGCATCGTGCATCATCGAGCAGAGCTTCGGCGCGACATTGGCGCTGACCGAAATGCAGCCGACGCCGCCCTGGATCAGGAAGGGAAGGGCGGTGCCGTCCTCGCCGGAGAGCTGGCAGAAGTCGGGGCCGGCGGCGATGCGCGTCTCCAGCGGGCGCTGGAGGTCGGTGGTCGCGTCCTTGACGCCCACGACATTCGGCAGCTTGGCCAGTTCCGCCATGGTCTCGACGGTCATGTCCACCACGGAGCGCGGCGGGATGTTATAGATGATCATCGGGATCTCGACGGCGTCGTTGATCGCCTTGAAATGCTCGTAGAGGCCGTCCTGGTTCGGCTTGTTGTAGTAGGGCGTCACCACGAGGATGCCGTCGGCGCCGGCCGCCTTGGCGTGCTCGGCGAGGTCGATGGCTTCGGCCGTCGAATTGGAGCCGGCGCCCGCGACCACCGGCACGCGGCCCGCCGCCGCCTCGATGCAGAGCTCGGTCACGCGCTTGTGCTCGTCATGGCTCAATGTCGGCGACTCGCCCGTAGTGCCGCAGGGCACCAGACCGTGCGTGCCTTCGGCGATCTGCCACTCGACGAAGTCCTGAAACGCCTTCTCGTCCACCCCTCCGTTGCGGAACGGGGTAATCAACGCCACCAGCGACCCCTTGAACATGGCCGGACCTCCTCTGCTTGCCTCGGCGAAACATAGTTTCACCCCCGGCGCACGGCAAGCTAGTCTGGTATCGACTGACCGCGACCGGAAGCCGGAGCGCATGCTGGGCGACAACAACCTCCACGACATCCGCGCCTGCGTCTTCGACGCCTACGGCACCCTGTTCGACTTCAACGCCCCGCTGGCCGCAAGGCGGGCGCGCATCGGGCCGGCGGCCGACCGGCTTTCCGCCGTCTGGCGCCAGAAGCAGATCGACTACACCTGGCTGCGCTCGCTGATGGGCAAATATGCGGATTTCTGGCAGGTCACGGGCGAGGCGCTGGACTACGCCCTGGCGGTCTGCGAGGTGGACGACCCGGCGCTCCGGGCGGAACTGATGCAGCTCTATCTCGCGCTCGACGCCTTCCCGGACACCCGGCCCTGCCTGGAGGCGCTGAAGGGCCGGCGGATGCGCACGGCGGTGCTTTCCAACGGCACCGCTACCATGCTGACGGCCGCGGTCAACGCCAACACGCTGACGCCCCTTCTGGACCGCGTCCTCTCCGTGGATGCCTGCGGCACCTTCAAGCCGCACCCGTCCGTGTACCAGCTTGCGGTGGACGAGCTGGACGCGCAGCCGGCGCAGGTCTGCTTCGTTTCGGCCAATGGCTGGGACGCCGCCGGGGCGGCTGCCTTCGGCTTCCGGGCCGTGTGGATCAACCGCGCCGGCGCGCCGGCCGAGACGCTGCCCTTCCAGCCCGTGGCGGAAATCCGGGGGCTCGACGAACTGGCGGAGCTGCTGCCGTCCCAACCGGAGGAGTGAAGACGAATGAACCGTGTTGACGGGAAGGTGGCGCTGGTAACGGGCGCGGGGCGCGGCATCGGGGCCGGAATCGCACGGCGGCTGGCGGAGGCGGGGGCCAGGGTCGTCGTCTCCGACCTCATCGAGGAGAACGGCCACCGGACGGTGGAGGAAATCGCGTCCGCGGGCGGCGAGGCGCATTTCATCGCCCGGGACGTGACGGACGAAGCCGGCTGGGAAAGCGCGGTCGCCGAAGCCGAAAGGCGGTTCGGGGCGCTCAACATCCTGGTCAACAATGCCGGGGTTTACAGCTACGCGAAGCTTGAGGAGATGACCGTCGAGGACTACCGCCGGCTGATGGACGTGAACGTCATGGGCGTCTTTCTCGGCATCAAGCACGCCATCCGCTCGATGAAGAACACGCCCGCCGGCGCCGACGCCGCCAGCATCGTCAACATCTCTTCGGTTGCGGGCCTTGTCGGCTCGCCGCTCTCGGGCATCTACAGCGCGTCCAAGGGCGCGGTCCGGCTGCTGACCAAATCGGCGGCGCTCGAAGTCGCGCAGCTCGGTTACAACATCCGGGTGAACTCCGTGCATCCGGGCCTGATCGAAACCGACATGGCCACGCAGGTCCTGGACCGCTGGATGAGCACCGGCATGTCGGACAATGCCGCGCGCCAGTTCGTTATGGACCAGCACCCGATCAAGCGCCTCGGCGGGCCTGTGGACATCGCCGCCGGCGTCCTCTTTCTTGCCTCGGCCGACAGCGCCTTCATGACCGGCGCGGAGCTCGTGATAGACGGCGGCTGGACCGCGCGTTAGCTCTCGCGCCTCAGGCCGCCAGCCGGTCCAGCGGGGCGGCGAGGCTTGCGGCTTCGGCAAGCACCTCGGGACCCGCCCCCGGCAGATGGGCGTTCTCCGCCAGGTGGCGGCGGAAGGCGCGGGCGCCGGGGCAGCCCTGGAACAGCCCGTGGACATGCCGCGAGAGCGCGTGCAGGCGAATGCCCTCCGCCGCCAGCCGCTCGGCGTAGGGCAGCAGCGCTTCCAGCGCCTCATGCCGCGCCTGCAGCGGGTTCTCGGCTCCGAACAGGCGGCGGTCCGCATCGGCGAGCAGCCAGGGGTCCGAATAGGCGGCACGGCCCAGCATGATCCCGTCCACGGCGCCCCCGACAAGGAGGGCTTCGGCCGCATCCAGACCGGGGACGCCGCCATTCAGCACGACGCACAGGTCCGGACGCTCGGCCTTCAGGCGGAACGCCAGTTCGTAGCGCAGCGGCGGCACCTCCCGGTTCTGCTTCGGGCTCAATCCCTTCAGCCACGCCTTGCGCGCATGGACGATGAAGACGGTGACGCCCGATAGCGCATGGACCGTCTCGACGAAGCGGTCGAGCGCATCGTCGTCCTGCTCATCTATGCCGACGCGGCACTTGACCGTTACAGGCACCGAGACCGCCTCGCGCATGGCGGCGAGGCAGCGGCCGACCAGATCCGGCTCGGCCATCAGGCCCGCCCCGAAGCGGCCCTTCTTCACCCGGTCGCTCGGACAGCCGCAATTGAGGTTGATCTCGTCATAGCCCAGCCGCTCCCCGATGCGCGCGGCCTGCGCCAGCATTGCCGGCTCGCTCCCGCCCAGTTGCAGCGCGACGGGATGCTCGGCCGGGTCGAAACCCAGCAACCGGTCCCGGTCGCCGTGGATGACGGCCCCGGCGGTCAACATCTCCGTGTAGAGGCGCGTATGCCGGGAAAGCAGCCTGTGGAAGAAGCGGCAATGCCGGTCCGTCCGGTCCATCATCGGCGCGACCGAGAGGCGGTGCATGGCCGCTACCCCACGACAGCCGCCGCCCCGTCCTGCCAGGGCAGGAGCGCGGCGTGGATCGTCTCAAGGGCCGGGACCGGCACGCCGGTCTCGCGGGCCAGCGCCACCGCCTTGCCGGCGAGCCAGGGCAGTTCGAGGCGGGTGCCCTTGATGAGGTCGGCGGCCATCGACGCAATGCCGTCATCGCCGAAACTCGCGGAAAGCCGGGCCGCCTGCTCGCCCGCACCGGCGTCGAGGGGCACGCCCCGCGCCCGGCCTACGGCAGCGACCTCCGCCGCGCACACGCCGATCAGCGCTTCCGTTTCGGGACAGCGCCGGACCACGCCGTTATTGCCGCGCACGACGGCGTTGACCGAGCTCACGGCCACCAGGAAGACGAACTTCTTCCAGATGTCGAGCTCGATATTCGCGCTCGCGACGGCCTCGATGTCCGCCGGCCCGCATGCCGCCGCCAGCGCCCCGACGCGTGCCGAGGACTGTCCGTCCCATTCGCCGAACACCAGGCGGTTGAAGGGCGTGTGCTGCTCGATGCTGCCCGGCTCGGAGATGAAGGCGTTGATGAAGGCCGTGCCGCCGATAACCCGGTCCAGCCCGAGAATTGCGCCGAGACGCTCGCGGGCGTCGATGCCGTTCTGGAGCGGCACGACTGTAGTGTCGGGGCCGACCAGCGGGCGGGCGGCCTCGCCGGCAGCCTCCAGGTCCCATTGCTTGACCGCGACGAGCACGGCCTCTGCTGTGCCGATCTCCTCCGGCCGGTCGGTCGCGAAGGCCGGCCGGACATGCAAGTCCCGGGGCCCGCCGTTTATCCTGAGGCCGGTGCTCCGGATCGCCTCCAGATGCGCGCCGCGCGCGATCAGCCCGACTTCATGGCCCGCCGCCGCCAGGCGCGCGCCGAAGACCCCGCCGACCCCGCCCGCGCCGACGACGGCGATCTTCACGAGAGCGCAGCCGCCGCCCGCTGGATGCGCCGGCAGGCCTCCTCCAGCGTCGCGTCGTCGGTGGCGTAGGAGATGCGGAAATGCGGCGACACACCGAAGGCCGAGCCCGGAACCGTCACCACGCCTTCGGCGTCGATCAGATAGGCGCAGAACTCGTCGTCGCTCTCGATCGCCTTTCCGTCCGGCGTCCGCTTGCCGATGCACCCCTCGCAGGAGGGATAGACGTAGAACGCGCCCTCCGGCCGGTTGCAGCTGATGCCCGGCGACTGGTTCAGCATCGAGACGACGAGGTCGCGCCGCTTCTGGAAGGCGGCCGCGCGCTCCGGGATGAAGTCCTGGGGGCCGTCCAGCGCCTCGACCGCAGCCGTCTGGCTGATCGAGGAGGGGTTGGTCGTGCTCTGGCTCTGCACCATGCCCATCGCCCTGATGAGCTCCAGCGGCCCGGCTGCATAGCCGATGCGCCAGCCAGTCATTGCATAGGCCTTCGAGACGCCGTTCACCGTCAGCGTCCGCTCCATCAGCCGGGGCTCGACCTGGGCCGGGGTCACGAACTCGAAATCGTCATAGACGATGTGCTCGTACATATCGTCCGTCATCACCCAGACATGCTCATGGGCGAGCAGCACGTCCGTCAGGGCCTTCATGTCGTCGCGCGAGTAGGCGGCCCCGGACGGGTTGCTCGGGCTGTTGAGCAGCACCCACTTGGTTTTCGGCGTGATCGCAGCCTCCAATTGCGCCGCAGTCATCTTGAAATCCGCTTCGGCCCTGCATTCGACAACGATCGGAATGCCGCCGCAGAGCAGCACCATGTCCGGATAGCTGGTCCAGTAGGGCGCGGGCACCACCACCTCGTCGCCTGGGTCCAGGCTCGCCACGAACGCATTGTAGAGCACATGCTTGCCGCCATTGCCGACGGTGACCTGATTGGGCGCGTAGTCGAGCCCGTTCTCGCGATTGAGCTTGCGCGCGACCGCGGCCTTGAGCTCCGGGCGGCCGTCGGGCGCCGTATATTTCGTGTCGCCCGACCGGATGGCGGCGATGCCGGCCTCGCCCACATTCGCCGGCGTATCGAAATCGGGCTCGCCGGCCGCCAGCGCGATCACGTCGTGGCCCGCAGCTTTCATTTCCATCGCTTTGGTGTTGAGCGCCACGGTCGGCGACGGGCGGATGACGGAAAGGCGCTGTGCGACGATGGCCATGGAAGGGGACTCCTGTCGTGTCGGCCGGGAACTGCGCGCCGCTTCTACCCTGTTTGAGCCGGCTGCGGAACCGTTCGTCCGGCTATTTCGCCGGCTCCCGGCGGGCACGGCCCGGCCGGCGCGGCGGCGGAAGCGGATGGCCGGAACCAGCCTTGCGTGTGGCGGATACAGGCTTTTGTTCTTCATATCTTGAACAATATCTGCAACAGGGGTTGACACATGGGATACAATAGCCGGATCGGGCCGGAGGAAGAAGACGCCATCCGGAGGCGGCTTCGTTCCTGTTGCGCCCGGTGTGAAAAAACTCCCTCGGAACGGACGGGAGACGTGCGCCCTGCGTTCGGCCTCGCGCACGCGGGCAATCAGGCGCGCGAACCGCGCCGGCGCCGACGCGCGCCCGCCCGCGCACATAACACGCGAATCAGGGTCCCGCCGCCCGGTGCAGCCGGCGGCGGGAGGAACGGAACGAGGATAGATTGGGAGGGCAAGCCCATGCCGAAGATGAGAAGCCCAG
>JAPOZD010000301.1 GCA_026706245.1 Alphaproteobacteria bacterium | reverse complement strand
ATGACTGGCTCTACCAGCGCCGAAACGGCTACGACGATATCTACGACCCCTGGGCACCGGAGGAACGCGAGCAGCGGGAGCGGGACCGGATCGAACGGGACGAATGGGGCGATGGCGGCGACCCCTTCAACCCCGACAATGAGGACTGGGACGACAACGAGAATGACGAGGACGGGCCGCAGAACGGCGAATTCGCCCCGATCATGACAAAACATGACATCCCGTAACTGCCCAGGATGCAGGCGCGTCGCCCCTTTGCGTCGCCCCGGACCCCGATCCGGGGCCTCATGCAACAGGGCGGGCCTTCCTCCGGAGACCCCGGCTCGGCGCTGGCGCGCCGTCCGGGGTGACGCAAGAGGGGTACGGGGCCCCGGTTGCAAGACGGCGCCGCGAAATCCCGCTCCATGGCGGACATCCCGGGCAGTTGCGACATCCCATGACACGGCGCGAAGGGGCCGCTCACCCGGCGTCCGGGGCGGCGGGGGGCGACATTCCCGGTGGGTCGCGGACCGGAGCCGCCGGTATAAGCTGTACAGGCCGCCCGGGGGCGCCGGACGTTCCGGTTTTCCGGCACGCTTCGGGCGCACAGGGCGCATGATTCCACCGGCATCGGGAGCGGATGCAGCATGAACGGCATGCGGGAGCTGTTGGACGAGACGGTCCGGCGCGCGGCGCGGTTTCTGGAATCGCTGTCGGAACGCCCCGCGGCTGCTTCGGGCGGGGCGGGCGATCTGGCGGCGGCGCTGGGCGGCGCGCTGCCGAAAGAGGGGCTGCCGGCTTCCGCGGTTCTCTCCCGGCTGGATGAGATCGGCGGGGAGGGCACGGTTGCGAGCGCCGGACCCCGTTATTTCGGCTTCGTGACCGGCGGCGTCCTGCCGGCCCCGCTGGCCGCCAACTGGCTCGCGGCCGCGTGGGACCAGAACGCCTTCAGCGAAGTGAGCTCGCCGGTCGGCGCCGCAGTCGAGCGCGTCGCGGCGCGGTGGGTATTGGAGGCGCTGGACCTGCCGGCGGATGCGGGAACCGCGTTCGTCACCGGGGCGACGATGGCCAACTTCGCCGCGCTCGCCGCCGACCGCCGCGCCGTGCTGCTCGCGCATGGCCATGACGTGGACCGGCACGGGCTCTACGGGGTCCCGGAGGTCGCCGTCGTGGTGGGCGAGCAGGCGCACGCCACGCTGTTCAAGGCGCTGGGCATGCTCGGGCTCGGGCGCGACCGGGTGGTCCGGGTGCCGGTGGACGGCGAGGGCCGCATGCGCGTGGAGGCGCTGCCCGAGCTGGACGGCCCGGCGATCGTCTGCACCCAGGCAGGCAATGTGAACACCGGCGCGTTCGACCCCGTAGGCGCGATATGCGAGGCGGTGCGCGCCGAGGATGTCCGGGTGCATGTGGACGGCGCCTTCGGCCTCTGGGCGCGGATTTCACCGGAGTTCGCGACGCTGGCGCAGGGCATCGAGCGCGCCGACTCCTGGGCTGCCGATGCGCACAAATGGCTCAACGTGCCCTATGACAGCGGCCTCGCCATCGTGCGCGACGCCGGCGCCTTGCGGGGCGCGATGTCGGTGCAGGCGGACTATCTGCCCGACCCGGAGAACCGGGAGCCGTTCGAATTCACGCCCGAGACCAGCCGGCGCATGCGCGGGGTCGAGGTCTGGGCGGCGCTGGCGTCGCTCGGCCGCGACGGGCTGGCGGCGCTGGTCGAGCGCAACTGCCGCCAGGCGCGGCGCTTTGCGGCCGGGCTGCGGGACGCCAACTTCGAAATCCTCAACGACGTGGTGCTGAACCAGGTGCTCGCCGCGTTCGGCGACGACCGGACGACGGAGGAGGTCATCCGCGGCGTGCAGCGCGACGGGACCTGCTGGTGCGGGGGCACCCGGTGGAACGGCCGCGCCGCCATGCGCATCAGCGTCTCGTCATGGGCCACCACCGACGGTGACGTGGAGCGGAGCCTCGCCGCCATCATCCGGGTGGCAAATCAGGTCCGTGGACAAGCATGAGGCAGTCGGCGGGCTCGGGGTTTCCGGTCGTCGTGGAGTCACCTAATATGTACATGCAGATAGACATGAGGGAGGAACGGTGACGGACCGACATTCGATAGCTGAAGCCCGACGCAACCTCCCGTCTCTGGTTCGCGAGGCCGAGAGCGGCAAGGCGGTGGAGCTTACCCGCCGGGGCGCGCCCGTGGCGGTCCTGATCGGACGGCGGGAGTTCGAGCGGCTTTCCTCCGGGCGGCGAGGCTTCGGCGATGCGTACCGGGAGTTCGCAAGCGCCGCCGGGCTTGAGGGTCTGGCCCTGGACCCGGACGAACTGTTCGCCGATGTGCGCGAGAAAACGGCCGGCCGCGAAGTAAGGCTGTAGCAGCCGGGTGAAGTATCTTCTCGACACCAATACCGTGTCGGAACCCCTGCGGCCGCAGCCGGCCGCGGGGGTTGTCCGGCGTCTCTACGAATATGAAGGCGAGATCGCAATTGCTGCCCCGGTCTGGCACGAGCTGCGGTTCGGCTGTTCGAGGCTCCCGCGTTCGCGCCGGCGGGAGGTAATCGAACGCTACCTCGAAGAGGTTGTGCTGCCGAGCTTCCCGATCCTCGACTATGGCCGGAAGGAAGCCGATTGGCACGCCCGGGAGCGCGCGCGGCTGACTGCCGCCGGCAGGACGCCACCCTTCGTGGACGGCCAGATCGCCGCCATCGCCCATGCCAACTCGCTGACCCTCGTCACGTCGAACATCGCCGACTTCCGCGCATTCGAGGGTCTGAGCGTCGAGAGCTGGATGTAAGCCGTTCCTCCGCCTCACGTCTCGACGACGACATAGTCCTCCTCGACGCGGACGGGCACGGTCTCGGCCCGAAGCTCCTCGCCCGGCTCGGCGGAGACGCGGAAGGCGCGGGTGCGGTGGCGGCGGGGGTCGAAGCGGCTCTTGCCCGTGGCGAGGTCGAACTCCCAGCCATGCCAAGGGCAGCGCAGGATTTCACCGGGCCGAGAGAAGCTGTAATCGCCGGGCGCCCCGGCCTCGACGAGCCCGGTCAGCACCCCTTCGGACAGAGGGCCGCCCTGGTGCGGGCAGCGGTCCAGGAGGCCGAAATAGCGCCCGCCGACATTGAAGAGCGCGATCCGCCGGCCCTCCAGCACCACGCAGCGCCGCGTCCCCGGCGGGAACTCGGAGACCGGCGCCACCACATGCCGGGTCACGGCATCTGCCGGCCGTAAACCCTGAGCGCGTTGTCCGTGAAGAAGGCCCGGCGCTTTTCGGCGTCCACCCAGGAGGGGAGCACCCTGTCCGGCTGGTCGAAGTCCCAATGCGGGTAGTCGGTCGCGAAAAGCAGCCTGTCCCAGCCGATCCAGTCGATGCACTCGACCAGCTGGCGCGGGCGGTTCGGCTCCTCCATCGGCTGGGTGGTGAGGAACACCTGCTCGCGGACGATCTCGCTCGGCCGCCGCTTGCAGCGGTGCAGCTCGTCCCGCATCCGCATCCATACCCGGTCGAGCCGCCAGCAAAGCGCCGGCAGCCAGGCGAAGCCGCTCTCGATCAGCACCATCCTGAGGCCGGGCAGCCGATCGAACACGCCCTCGAAGATCATGCTGGTCAGCACCGCCTGGCTGGACTGCGCGTGGCCGGTCATGTCCTCGATATAGTAGGAGGGCCAGCCGCTGCCGGTGATCGGCGCGCCGCCGAAGCCGAAGGCGTGGACAGCGAGCGGCAGGCCCGCTGCGGCCGCGGCGTCGTAGATCGGCCAGTAGCGCCGCTGGCCCATCGGCTCGGCCGTGCGGTTCAGCATGAAGACCTGGACATAGTCCTCCTCGCCGGCGCAGCGCTCGATCTCGCGAACCGATGCAGCGGCATCCTCATAGGGGATGACAATGGAGGCCTTGAGCCGGGGCTCCTCGCGGGTCCAGAACGCAATCTGCCAGTCGTTGATCGCGCGGCAATAGGCATCCGCGAAGTCGAGGTTCTGAAGACCCTGGCCCGACTTGAGCGGGTTCAGCACGCCGAAGCCGACATTGTTTGGGTCCAGATGCTGGGCGCGCATGAAGGCGAGGTCGCTGCCGGGCCGTCCGCCCGCGGGCGGGTAGGCGTCGCGGCGCGCGGCGTCGGGCTGGCCCTTCGGATAGGCCGGGCCGTTGAGGAAAGGCTGGCGGGGCCGCGCGCCGTAACGCTCCAGATGGCGCTGCCAGCGCCTCTCCAGGAAGGGATGGATCTCGCGCTCGAGCGATTTTGGGCTCGGATGGATGTCGCAGTCGGCGATCCGGAGCGTGGCTTCGGCCGGCGTCTCCCCCGACGGGCGGTCCAGAACCTCTACCGTCATGGCTTTCCCTCCCTGAGGCGCGGATAGGTGCTGAGCGGATTGTCCACTGCGATACGCCGAACCAGGTCGGCTGGCAAGCCTTCGGGCAGCGCGCCCATGCCGTCGAATTGCCAGTGCGGGTAGTCGGTGGCGAACAGCAGCATGTCGTCGGAGCCGAGATGCTCCAGCAGGCGGGCGACCGCGTCGGGCTCCTCCGGCGCATCGAAGGGCTGGATGGTGAAGCGCACGCGCTCGCGCACGATCTCCTCCGGGCTCCGGTCCACCCAGGGGACCTCCATGCGCAGCCCTCGCCAGTATTTGGCGAGCCGCCAGAGATGCGCCGGGAGCCAGGCGACGCCGGATTCCGCGAAGACGACGGTCAGGTCCGGGAACTTCTGGAAGACGCCCTCCGCGATCAGGCTTGTGAGCGCGGCCTGGAAGGCGGTTGCCTGCGCGGCGTAGTCTTCGGCGAGATAGGAGGGCCAGCCGACCGGCGTCGGCGGGTGCCGGTAGGCGGAGCCGGCGTGGAAGGCGACCGGCAGGCCCGCCCGTTCCGCCGCGGCATAGACCGGCCAGTTGATGCGCCGGCCGGGCGGCGTCTCGCCCATCACCGGCAGCAGCACCTGCACGAAGCGCCGGTCCTCCGCCGCGCGTTCGATCTCTTCAGCCGCAAGCCCCGGGGCATGGGGCGGCACGGTTATCGAGGCGCGCAGGCGCGGATCGCGGTCCAGCCATTCCGCCTTCAGCCAGTCGTTCAGCGCGCGGGCGAAGCCGGCCGCCATGTCCTCGGAATAGAGCATCGGCGCGCCGTAAAGGCAGTTGAGGATGGCGTAGCGCGTGCCGAACCCGTCCACGGCATCGCTGATGAGGCGGGCGGGGTCGCTGCCGGGCCGCGCATCGCCGTCGCGCCAGTCGGGCCGGCAGGAGAGCGGCGCATTCGGCGGCCAGGCGATGGTCTCCAGCTCATGCAGCCCGCGATGCGCCGCCGCATCCGCCCAGTGCGGCTCCAGATAGGGCATCAGCGCCGAGACGGAAGGCGGAGCCGGATGCAGGTCGCAGTCGATGGCGCCGGGGGGCAGGACGGTCATTCTGCGGCCGCACCGTAGGGGATGTTGCGGCCGCCGAGGCGGCGGACGCGGATATTGGCCTGCTCGGCATGGCCGACGAAGCCCTCCAGCATGCAAAGCCGCGAGCAGACCTCGCCGAGCCGGGCCGAGGCCTCGTCGGTCAGTATGCGCTGGTATGTGTGCGTCTTGATGAACTTGCCGACCCAGAGGCCGCCCGTATAGCGCGCCGCGCGGCGGGTCGGCAGCGTGTGGTTGGTGCCGATCACCTTGTCGCCATAGGAGACATTGGTCCGGGGCCCGAGAAACAGCGCGCCGTAGCAGGTCATGTTCTTCAGATACCACTCGTCGCGGTCGGTCATCACTTGCACGTGCTCGGACGCAAGGCGTTCCGCCTCCGCCAGCATCTCGTCGTGGCCGGCGCAGAGAATTACTTCTCCGTAGTCCCGCCACGCCGCTCCCGCATTGGCGGCGGTCGGCAGGATGGTCAGCAGCCGGTCCACCTCGGCCATGGTGGCTTCAGCGAGCGCGCGCGAGCTCGTCACCAGAATGGCCGGGCTGTCCGGTCCGTGTTCCGCCTGGCCCAGAAGGTCGGTCGCGCAGAGCTCGGCGTCCACCGTCTCGTCCGCGATCAGCAAGGTCTCGGTCGGCCCCGCCAGGAGGTCGATGCCGACCCGCCCGAAAAGCTGGCGTTTGGCCTCGGCAACGAAAGCATTGCCGGGGCCGACCAGCATGTCCACCGGCGCCACCGACTCCGTGCCGAGCGCCATCGCGCCCACCGCCTGCACGCCGCCCAGCACCAGGATTTCGTCCGCCCCGCCCATATGCATGGCGGCGACCATCGCCGCATGCGGCTCGCCGCCCTGCGCGGGCGGGGCCGCGGCCACGATGCGCGGTACGCCGGCCGCCTTGGCGGTCACGACACTCATATGCACGGAGGCGACGATGGGATATTTGCCGCCCGGCGCATAGCAGCCGACCGAGTTCACCGGGATGTTGCGGTGCCCGAGCACGACGCCCGGCAATGTCTCCACTTCAATGTCTCGGAGTGCGGCGCGCTGGTGCTCGGCGAAGCCGCGAACCTGGGCTTGCGCGAAGCGGATATCGTCGAGGTCGCGCTTCGCCACCTGCGAAAGCGCCCGCTCGATCTCTTGCTCCGACAGCCTGAAGCTCTCCGGCGACCAGTTGTCGAACTTCTCGGAGAGCGCCCGGACCGCCTCGTCGCCGTGCGCGCTTATGTCGTCCAGGATCGCCTCGACGGCGGCGCGCACCTTCGCATCCGCCTCCGCGCGTTCGGCCGCCGTCCGGCCCCGCTTCAGATATTCCGCCATCCCGCGCCCCGCTCCTTCCGGCGCCGAAAGGCATGGCATTTCCCATGCGGGCAATCAAGGCAAAGGGGCGACATCCGGACTCGCAAGCCAGGGCGAGGCGGGGCCGCATGCCGCTATCCGGGCGGGCATGTCTCCCTGTCGCCCTTCCAGATCAGCAGGCGGCCCTGGCCGTCGAGGAAGCAGTTACCGGACCAGCGCCCCCGAGTGCGCTCGCCACCCGCGGTGACATAGACCCCCGGCTGCCCGTCCACCGAGCCGTCGCGATACTCGTATTCGAGGCTGTTGCCGCTGGCGTAGCGATCCACCCACCGGCCTTGCTTCATGCCGTTCACATAGGAGCCTTCATCGACCCTGCCGCCCGCATAGCGGTCCACCCATCGGCCGTGCTTCCTGCCGTCCAGGTAAGGGCCCTGGTCGATTCTGCCGTCGGCATAGCGGACGATCCACAGGCCCTGCATCCTGCCGCTGTCAAGTGCGCCGATGAGTTCGGCCGATCCCCCGGCCCAAGTTGCCGCCAGCACGCCCTGTCCATCGGCGACGCCGGCCCGGCATTCGCCCGACCAGGCCCAGCTTATGCGTTGATCGTAGTAGTCGTACCAGAAGCGGCAGCCCGGCGGGGCCGCGAGTTCCCGCCAGCATGCGGCGCCCGGGCTCATGCCTACGCAATTCGGCACGAGGTCGGCGGCCGGGTCCCGGGGCGCCGGCGGGGCGAGCCGCGAGACGTGAACGAAGGCCGCGCCGCCGTTCGGCGCCTCGATCCTGAGCCACGCCCCGGCCTCGCCCGTCACCCGCACCTCCCGGCCGGCTTCCAGCGCGCCGGTCCTGGCGTGGCCGGTTCCGGGTCCGCTGCGGATGGCAGTCCGCGTCCGCGCCTGCATCACCCGGTCGACCGGCGTGATGGCGGGATCGCTGCTTTCCTTCCCGGCCTCCGCCGCCACGGTGCAGCCGAAGCCGGCGAAGCCGTCGATATACGCAGGACCCTCGCCGTCGCACTTGCCGGCCTGGCGCTCGAAATGCGCGGCGCAGCTCTCCGCCTGCCATTCGAAGACCGGCAGGCAGCGTGCGTATTTCCGGTTGTCGCCGTCGCTCTCGAAGCTCGTGTTCAGCCGGCAAAGTGCGATCCTGCCCTCGACGCCCTTCCGGCAGATCTCGCGGCTCTGCGACACTTCCGCATAGGAGGCCCCGCCGATACCCCCGAGTTTCGGCTTCAGCTCCTTTCCGCCCGCCGCGGCGAGCGGGGCCAGGAGGAGCGCAAGGCAGGCCGTCCCGAACCGCAGCATCGGTCAACCTCCATCGGCGGAACTGCCCGCACGGGGCCGGATGCAACCTAGCGGTATCGGTTTACCCGATACAAGGCGCCGGCGCGCAATGTGGACGTGTCATGACAGCGAAGAGAAAATCGGTCTAGGCTCGCGCCATGCGATACGACCCGAAAACCTTCCGGGGGCTGACTTTCCACGACGCGCTCCCGGCCTTTCGCGACGGCAGCGATTCGCCGCGCGTTTATCTGGAACGCTGCCTTGAGGTCATCGAGGCGCGGGAGCCGGTGCTTCAGGCGCTGGTTGCGACCGACATTGAGGGCGCGCGCGAGGCGGCGGATGCGAGCGCGGAACGCTGGCGCACCGGCCGGCCGCTCTCGCCCGTTGACGGCATGCCGGTCGGCATCAAGGACCTGCTGGAAACGCGTACGATGCCGACGGAAATGGGCTGCAAAGCCTATCGCGGGAATTTCCCGAAGCGCGACAATGCGGCGGTCGCGGCACTTCGCGAGGCCGGCGCGCTGATCCTCGCCAAGACCGTGACCTCGGAGCTCGGCGGTGCGCATCCGGGCCCGACCACCAATCCCTTCGACCCGGCGCGCACGCCGGGCGGCTCGTCCTCAGGCTCGGCGGCTGCCGTGGCGGCGAGGATGCTGCCGGCCGCCATCGGCAGCCAGGTGGGCGGCTCCATCGTTCGACCGGCCGGCTATTGCGGCAATATCGCCTTGAAGCCGAGCAGGGGCGCGGTAAACCGGGGCGAGCGCCAGGCGAGCAGCCAGAGCGTCAACGGCGTCCACGCCAACTCGATAGAGGATATGTGGCGGGTGGCAGCGGAGATCGCGAAGCGCGCCGGCGGCGATCCCGGCCATCGGGGCCTCTCCGGTCCGGCGGACCCGCCGCCCGCTGAGAAACCGGGCCGCCTCCTCGCCCTGGAAGGCGCGGGCTGGTCGATGATCGATGATACGAGCAAGGAGGCTTTCCACAGCCTGCTGGAATCCGTGGAAGCTGCGGGCGTGTCGGTGCTGCGCCCGGCGGACGATCCGGCGCTGGCGGCGCTCGATGCCGAGCTGATGGGGGCTTCGGCGGTTTGTTATGCGATCATCGGCTGGGAGAGCCGCTGGCTGTACCGTTCGCTGGCGGACCAGGGCCCGGACGCGATCAGCTTCCGCGCCCGCAAGTCGCTGGAAGCTGCCGAGGCGATGAGCGTGGCGGACTACTATGCCGCGCTCGCCGGGCGCGAGGCGGCGCAGGCGGCGTGGGCCCGTGCGCTGGAAATCGTGGACGGCGCGCTGATGCTGAGCTGCCCCGGCCCCGCGCACCTCTGGGCGGGCGACAGGCCGGGCGAGCCGCCCACGGCAAGGCCCACGGGCGATGCGGTGTTCAATACGCCCGCCTCGATCCTGTTCGCCCCGGCGGTCTCCATGCCGCTCATGGGCGTCGGCGGCCTGCCGCTGGGCGCTCAGGTGATGGGGGCCGAGGGGGCGGATGCGCGCATGACGGGTTTCGCCCGCTGGATGCTGGAGGCGGTCGAGCCGGTCGTTATCGGCTAGAATAGGGGACCAACGGAGGGAGATGGCGCCATGATCCCGTTGATCGACCTGTCCCGGAGCCGGGAGGAGGTGGCCGACGCTCTCGCCGGCGCGCTGGAGCATGTGGGCTTCTTCATCGTCGTGAACCACGGCGTGCCGCAGGAGAAGATCCGGGCCATGTTCGCAGAGGCCGAGCGTTTCCACGCCCAGTCGGAAGCCGCCAAGCACGCCGTGCTGATGAACGAGCACAATAACGGCTACATGGCGATGGCCCGCTACAATGTGCGCACTTCGCGCGTGAGCGAAGCCGAGGCCAAGCCCGACATGAACGAGGCCTTCTTCATCAAGCGCGAGCGCGGGGCCGACGACCCGCTCGCCGGGCGGCGCTTCGCCGGGCCCAACCGCTGGCCGGGGAACCTGCCGGGCTTCCGCGAGACGGTGCTCGACTACTGCGAGACGGTGGACCGGCTGGCGCTGAGTGTGCTGCCGACGCTCTCGCTCTCGCTCGGCCTGCCAGAGGACTGGTTCGACCCCCATTTCACCCGCAGCCAGTTCTCCTTCCGGCTCTCGCACTACCCGCCTGCCGAGCGCGAGCCCGGCCGCTACGGCATCGCGCCCCACACCGACACCAATTTCCTCACCTTCCTCGCCCAGTCGGGCGTGCCGGGCCTGCAGATCCGGCGCGAGGGCGGCGGCTGGGAGGATGTGCCCTTTGTCGAGGACAGCTTCGTCGTCAACACGGGCGACATGCTCCATCGCTGGACCAACGGGCGCTACAAGTCCACCCCGCACCGCGCGCAGCCGCCCCTGGACCGTCACCGCTATGCCATCCCCTATTTCTTCGGCCCCAATCTGGATGCCGAAATCCGCTGCGCGCCCACCTGCACCGGCCCGGACAACCCGCCCCGCTGGCCCCCCGTCATCTACGAGGACCACCTCGCCTGGTGGTACGACGCCAACTACAACGCCGACGACCAGAAGGACCTGGCGGCGGAGTAGCTGCGGGGCATTCACGCCGGCCTTTCGCAGCGACCCGCCCCGAGGACGTGTCCGGTTGTCTCGCCGCAAGCGGGCTGACAGGTCTCTGGAGAAGATGGAAGCCGGGGCGCTTGCGGAAGCGAAGCGGCGCCATGCGGGCGATTGATGCCGATGTCCCGGCTCGCTACCCGACCGGCGACGATCCGGAGCGAGCGGCGAGGAGTGCGCCCTTCAGCGTGACGGAGCCCTGAGGCCGGGGCCTCGCGCCGGCTGTTGGTTTGGAGCGGTGAGATGGCTCGTCTATGGTGCTTCGGCAACGCGCTTGCCGCCGAGAGGCTCCCCGCAGAAAGACGCCCCGGCGCCCCACCGGGGCAAGAGGAAAAGACCCATGAAACTCTACGATTTCACGCTGGCGCCGAGCGCCCAGCGGGTGAAGGTCTATCTGGACGAGAAGGGGCTGGAAGTCCCGACCGAACAGGTGAATGTGCGCGAGGGCGCCCTGTTCGTCGAACCGTTCATGTCCATGAACCCCTTCCATTGCGTGCCGTTCATGACACTCGACGACGGCACGGTGGTTGCGGAATCCATGTCGATCTGCCGCTATCTGGAGGAGCTGCACCCGGAGCCGCCGCTGTTCGGGCGGACGGCGGCGGAGCGCGCCGTCGTCGATATGTGGCTGCGCCGCTTCGAGTTGGACGGCTTCACCCCGCTGCTGCACGCGCTGCGCAACCATCTGCCGAATTTCGCCGGCAGGGTGGTGCCGGGCACCCGCTCCGACCTGCCGCAGTCGGAGGCGATGGTCAGCCGGGGCAAGGAGATGGCGGACGTGTTCTTCGGCCGCGTCGAGCCGCATATGGCGAAGAACGAATTCGTCGCTGGGCCGGACTTCAGCGTGGCCGACATTACCGGCTTCTTCACGCTCCGCATGGCCTATGCGCTGGAGATGGATATCGCCGGCTCCTGGCCCGCCACCCACGCCTGGTTCGAGAAAGTGTCGGTGCGGCCGGCCTTCCAGATCTAAGGAGGGCGCATTGAGCAAGCCCGTCTGCCTCGTCACCGGCGTCGGACCCGAGGGGGGCACCGGCGCCGAGACCGCGAAACGCTTCAGCGAGGGCGGCTACCGGGTCGCCATGCTGGCCCGCAATGTCGACAATCTGGCCGCGCTCGCCGGCAAATATGAGAACGCCCGCGCCTATGGCTGCGACGTGGCCGACCTCGAAGCCCTGGTCGAGACCGTCTCGCGCGTGAAGGCGGAGATGGGCGCCCCCCGTGTCGTGGTCCACAACGCGCTCCGCTCGGCGCGGGGCGGCATTCTGGAGGTGGACCCGGAGGACCTCGAACGCAATTTCCGCGTCAACACGACGGCGCTGCTCTACCTCGCCCGCGAGACGATCCCGGCGATGCTGGAGGCGGGCGAGGGCGCCATCATGGTGACCGGCAACACCTCGGCCACGAGGGGCGGCAGGAACTTCGGCTTCTTCGCGTCCTCCAAGGCGGCGCAGCGGATTCTTGCGGAGTCCATCGCGCGCGAGTTCGGGCCTGAGGGCATCCATGTCGCCTATTTCATCATCGACGCCGCCATCGACACGCCGCGCACCCGCGAGGTGCTGGCGCCGGGCAGGCCGGACGACTTCTTCGCGAAGCCGCCGGCTATTGCGGAGGAAATCTACCGGGTGGCGCACCAGGACCGTTCCGCCTGGTCCTTCCGGGTCGAGCTGCGCCCCTTCGGCGAGACCTGGTAGGACTGCTGCGGCCTATCCGGCGGTGCGGAAGCCCTCATAGCCGCTCGCGGCCACCTTGTCGCAACGCTGCTTGTAGCGGTCCACCCCGCCGACATAGGGCATGAAGATGCGCGGCTTGCCGGGGATGTTGGCGCCGACATACCAGGAGTTGGCGAGCGGGTAGAGCGTGCTGTCCGCAACCTGGTTGTTGTGCCGGACCCAGGCGCGCTCGGCGGCCTCCTCCGGCTCGATGCGGCCGAGCCCCTCGGCGCGCAGATGCTCCAGGCAGTCCGCGATCCAGTTCACATGCTGCTCGCAGGACAGGATCATCTGGCTCTTCACGCCGGGGCTTTGCGGGCCGGTGACCATGAAGAGGTTGGGAAAGCCCGCCATCATGATGCCGAGACAGGTCTGCGGCCCGTCGGCCCATTTCTCGCCGATGACCGCCCCCCGGTCGGTGCGGATGTCGATCTCCTTCATCGCACCGGTCATCGCGTCGAAGCCGGTGGCGAAGACGATGGCGTCCAGCTCGTAGCTGGCCTCGTCGGTTCTGAGCCCGTCCGGCAGGATTTCCCGGATCGGCGCGCTGCGGACATCCACGAGCGTCACGTTGTCGCGGTTGTAGGTCTCGTAATAGTTCGTATCGAGGATCAGCCGCTTGGTGCCGATCGGATGGTCGTTGGGGCAGAGCAGCTCGGCCGTCTCCGGGTCCTTCACCGTCTGGCGGATCTTGCGGCGCACGAACTCGCAGGCGGTCTCGTTCGCCTCCCGGTCCACCAGGAGGTCGTTGAAGGAATAGAGGAAGCTGATGCTGCCGCCCTCCTGCCACTTGGCCTCGTAGATGCGGTCGCGCTCCTCCTCGGAGACATCGAGCGCGGACCTGTCGGGCGGCGGGTAGCCGGCAATGCCGAAGGGCGTCGAATAGGCGGCGCGGCGGCGCTCGGCATATTCGGCCTTGTGGCGGTTTTCCTTTTCCTCGGGCATCGGCTCGTTGCGGGCCGGCAGGCTGAAATTGGCGGTGCGTTGGAAGACGTGCAGATGCTTCGCCTCGCGCGCGATATGGGGGATCGACTGCACGCCGGACGAGCCCGTGCCGATGATGCCGACCCTCTGCCCGGTG
>JAPOZD010000424.1:9179-13289 GCA_026706245.1 Alphaproteobacteria bacterium | reverse complement strand
AGGACGAGAGCCAGCCCGCTCGCACGACATCCGGTTGGCCGTCCTCGCCGTCGAGGGGCTGCCAGCGGGTGCCGACCAGGCGAACACCGATCCCGGCCGCATCCGATATCCGCCGCGCCAGGACCTCGTCGCCCGGCTCGTCGCCGAGCGTGACGACGATCCCGGTCTCGGACAGCAGATCGTCGGGAAGACGCGCTTCCGTCTCCGTCACCGGGCGCAGCGCCAGATACGGGTTCTTCGATTGCGTGAGGGAACGGAAACCCGGCCGCTCCGGACCCAGCGAGCCGACCGCGCTCAGCCGGTCCTCTACGGACGCGGCATCCCTGGCGACCTCATCCTGGTCGAACCAGCCGCAGCCCGGCAGCAGAATTGCCGCCGCCAGGAACAACGCCCCGGCAGCCGCGCCGGAACCTGATCCAGCGCCGGTCGATCCGGCCGTAACTCGCTGATTTGCGGTGGTTGACAGGCCCCCGAATCCCTCTCATCCTTTTTCCGAATGCAGAAGTCGGTCGGTGCTCCGTCAAGGAGGTGCCGGGGCCGGTCCACCCCCTCCTGCGCCGGCACCCGGTCACAGGCCGCACGGCGCTCTATCTCGGACGCCGTTACAAGGCGCCGTCGAGCCATATCGTCGAGCTGGACGAGGCGGAGAGCGAGGCGCTGCTGGACGAGCTCTGGGCGGCCGCCACCCATCCCGCAATCGTGTGGACGCATGTCTGGCGGCCGGGCGACGTGCTGATCTGGGACAACCGCTGCACGCTCCACGCCCGCACGGAGGTCGATCCGACCCAGCCGCGCGTGCTGCACCGGACGCTCATTCGCGGCGAACGGCCGCTGGCGGCCTGAGGCCGGCTCCCGGCCGGCAGCAACACCGGAGCCGGAACCCATGGACAGCAATCCGTCCTTCGCAGTCGTCGGCGCCGGGATGGTCGGCACCTGCTGCGCGCTTTACCTCCAGAACGAGGGGTTCGACGTCACGCTGGTGGACCGCGGCGGGCCGGGCGAGGAAGCCTCGTTCGGCAATCTCGGCGGCTTCGGCGTGGCCTCCTGCCCGCCGGCCGCCATGCCGGGCATCCTGCGCAAGGTGCCGGGCATGCTGCTCGACGCCGACGCGCCGCTGAAGCTCCGCTGGAGCCATGCGGTGAAGGCGCTGCCCTGGTTCCTCCGATTCACCGCCAACGCCCGCCGGGACCGGGTCGAGGCGAACGCCGCCGCCCGGCAGAGCCTGCTCGACAAGGTGCATGAGGCGGTCGATCCGCTGATCGCGGAAGCGGGCGCAGCGCACCTGATGAGCCGCACCGGGCTGATGTTCACCTTCGAGAGCGAGAGGACTTTCCAGGCCGCGTCCTACGCGTTCGACCTCCGGCGGCGCAATGGCGTCGAAATGGACCTGCTCGACGGCGACGAGGCCCGCCAGGTGCAGCCCGCGCTCAGCCCTGCGGTCGTGCGCGCCTACCGTGTCGCCGACTTCTCGCACACCGTGAACCCTCTGGCCCTGGTGCAGGCGCTGGCCTCCCTGTTCGAACGGCGCGGCGGGCGGCTGGAAAGACGAAGCGTTCATGGCTTCGACATCGGGCCGGAGGGCGTGCGCGCGCTCCGGACCGACGGGGGCGACATGCCGGTCGGGAATGTCGTCTTGGCGACCGGTGTGTGGTCCAGGCGGCTTGCGGCCATGCTCGGCACGAAGGTGCCGCTGGAGGCCGAGCGCGGCTACCACGCCATGTTCCGCGACACGGAGGTGTCCATGAACGGCGGCATCATCTCCGTGGACCGGCATCTCGCGGTGACGCCGATGGCCGACGGCGTGCGCGTCGGCGGCGTCGCCGAGTTCGCGCCGCCGGAAGCGCCGCCGGACCCCAGAATCGCCGCGCGCGTCCGCCGGCACGGGGAGGCGCTCTTTCCGGGGCTGAAGGGCGGGCGCGTCTCGGAATGGGTAGGCCCGCGCCCCTCGCATCCGGATTCGAGACCCGTGATCGGCCGTTCGCCGCGCGTCCCGAATGCGTATTTCGCCTTCGGCCACGACCATCTCGGCCTCACCATGGGCGGCATCACCGGCAGGCTGATTTCCGAGCTCGCCGCCGGCCGCACGCCAAGCGTCGAGCTCGCACCCTTTCGGCCCGACCGGTTCTGAACGGACGGCGGGACTACACGCGCGCAAGCCGCGCCCAAGCGGCCTCGTCCGGAGGAAGGCCGAGGCGGAAGCGGCCCGGCATGTCCGGGAAGGTGCGGACCCAGAGGCCCTGGCGGGCGAAGCGCGCCGCGCCGCCCTCGCCCGCAACGAAACGGAAGAGCGGCGTGCCGCCCAGCAGCTCGTAGCCGCGCGCGGCCAGGACATCGTCGAGCCGGGCCGCCGCCTGCCTCAGGCGGGCCCGCATCTCTGCGGCCCAAGCCTCGTCGCGATAGGCGCGCGCCCCGATCTCCAGCGCCGGGCCGGAGACCGGCCAGGGCCCGAGCCGCGCCTCCAACTTGTCGAGCAGGCCGTCGGGGCCGAGCGCGAAACCCAGCCGTAGCCCCGGCAGGCCGTAGAACTTGCCGAAGGACCGCAGCACGACGACATGCCCATGCGCCGCCAGCGAAAACTCCGGGGTCGGATCGGCGAAGGACTCGTCCACGACCAGCAGGCCGCAATCCGCCCCGAGAAGCTCTTCGGGCCGCCATGAACGCCCGTCGGGATTGTTGGGGTTGGTGACGACCAGCACCCCGGCCGGCTCCGGCTCCGCGACGAGGCGCACCCGGTGCCCGGCCGCCTCCCATGCAGGCGCGTGCTCATTGTAGGTGGGCGAGACGACCGCAACATCGCCGGGCGGCAGGCAATAGGGCAGATGGAGAATCGCCGCCTGCGCGCCCGGCAGAGGCAGCGCCCGCCTCGCGCCGAACGCCCGCGCGGCGGCGGCGGCAAGGTCGGCAAGCCCGTCTTCGGAGGGCAGCCGCCTCAGCGCTTCCGGCGGCAGCGGCGGCGCGGGCCAGGACCAGGGATTGACGCCGGCGGAGAGGTCGATCCAGCCGCCCTCCGGCTCGCCGAAGGCCCGGCGGGCATGGCCGAGGTCGCCGCCGTGCGGGAGCCTCACGCGGCGGCGAGCGCGCGCTCGACGAAGTCCAGCCGGTCCTGGCCCCAGAAGATCTCGCCCTCCACCACATAGCTCGGAATGCCGAACACGCCGCGCGCCAACGCTTCGTCGGTATTCGCGCCGAAACGCTCCAGCGTTTCCGTGTCGTCGGCGG
This sequence comes from Alphaproteobacteria bacterium, assembly GCA_026706245.1. Taxonomy (GTDB): domain Bacteria; phylum Pseudomonadota; class Alphaproteobacteria; order Bin95; family Bin95; genus Bin95. The sequence continues at coordinate 10,070 of JAPOZD010000424.1, read as the reverse complement.
CGCGGAGCAGGATGTCGCCCGGCAGGCCGCATTCCTCGCAGATCGCGGTCAACACCGCCTTGTCGGCGATGTCGCGGTCCTCCGCCCAGACGGCGCGGGGCAGCGCCAGCACCAGCGGCGCCACATCCGCGCCGAAGCGGTCGGCGGCGACCACCACCCGCGCCGCCAGATGCTGCGAGACCGGGTAGTAGCGCGGCTCGTCCGAGAGCGGCAGGCCGTAGAATTCCGCCCAGCGCTCCATGTCGCGCTTGCCGTAGACGCGGTGCAGCTCGGAGCGCTCCGGCGGGTCGTCCATGCCGATCAGGCGGAGCATCATCTCGCGGAGATCGACCGGATGGTAGGCGACGGAGGCGCCCTGCCCCTCGGCAATCTCCTCCAGCCGGCGCTGGCTGAGATAGACCCAGGGCGAGTTCATGCAGAAATAGTAATCGACGGTCTTGCCGGGCATGGGGCGCCTCACGCCTCTTCGGGCAGCGCGATGGGCTCGGTCTCTCCGGCCAGAGCGCGCGCGAGGAAGTCCAGCCGGTCCTGGCCCCAGAAGGGCTCGCCGCGCCAGACATAGGTCGGCGCGCCGAACACGCCCGCGTCCTTGGCCTGCTCGGTCTTCGCGCGGTAGCGGTCCTGCACCGCCGCGCTGCCGGCTTCCGCGAGCAGTCCCGCCCCGTCGAAGCCCGCCGCGTCGGCGATGGCCGCAAGGTCGCCGTCATCGCCGATATTGCGGTCCTCGGCCCAGACGCCGCGCATCAGCGCGCGGGCGAGCGCCGCCGCGTCGAGGCCGCCCATGACGGCCGCGACCGCCATGCAATTGGCCTTGTCGGCCGGGGCCGGGAAATGCTTCGGATGGAGGTTGAGGTCCGCGCCGCGCCGCGCCCGCCAGCGCTGCAGTTCGAC
>JAPOZD010000424.1:0-9169 GCA_026706245.1 Alphaproteobacteria bacterium | reverse complement strand
GTTCGACCAGGCGGTAGGCCCGGCGCTGCGGCGCGCGCTGCGGCAGCGGCAGCCCGCCCGAGATCGAGAACACGTCGGCGAGGTCCACGGGCAGGATGTCCACGGCCACGCCGTGCTTGCGGCAGAGCGCCATCGCCTCGTCATGGCCGAGCCAGGTCCAGGGCGAGGCCATGGTGAAGTAGTAGGAAAGGCGTTCGTCCGGCATCGTCAGTTTGCTCCGGTTTCAGGCGAGGATTCGTTTCAGCCAGAGGGCGCCGTCGGCGAGGCAGCGCTCCGCCTTCGCGACCGAGGCGGCGGCTCTCAGAAATCCGTGGGTCACGCCCTCATAGAGCGCATATTCGGTGTCCACCCCGGCGCCCTTGGCCTTCTCCGCGAGCGCAAGGCTCTCGTCCGCCAGCACGTCCAGCTCCGCCGCGGCGATGCGCAGCGGCGGCAGGCCGGCGAGGTCGGCGCGGAGCGGGGCGGCCAGCGGATGCGTCATCTGGTCGGGCGTGCGCACATAATTGCTCCAGAAGAAGCGCATGAGCCGCGTCGAGAGATAGAGGTCGCCGCCGCCGTAGAGCCGGTAGCTCCCGCGGCTGAAATCGCTGTCGAACACGCCGTAGTTGAGCAGCGCGCCGCGAAGCCAGTCCTCGCCCGCGTCGCGCAGCGCGAGGGCGGCGGCGAGCGCGAGGTTGCCGCCGGCCGAATCCCCGCCGACCGCGATCCGGTCCGGGTCGATGCCCCATTCCTCCGCCCGGGCGCGCACTGCCCTGAGCGCTGCTACGCATTCATTCAGCGCCTGCGGGAACTTGTACTCAGGCGAGAGCGAATAATCCGGCGCAATCACCGCCGCGCCCGCGCGGGCGGCGTATTCGCGCGCCGTGCGGTCGCCGGTATAGATCGTGTTCCAGGTCCAGCCGCCGCCATGCAGCAGCACGAAGGCGGGCAGCGGCCCGTCGGCCTCGGGCATGTTGAAGCGCGCCATGATGAGCCGCCCCGGCCCCTCCAGCGCGCGATCCGCCGCCTCGCGCATGGCGGGCCCGCCCGCGGCATAGCCGATGCGTCCCGCCTCCATCGCCCGGCGCATCTCCGGCAGCGGCGTCTCCAGCGGGTCGAGCTCCTGCGTGGCGTTGTCGGTGGTCGCGTCGAGGAAGGCCCGCATCTCCGGGTCCATCGGCGCACGCTCGCGCAAGCCGCTCATCCGGCGTCCACCGGTTCGACAATCCGCGCTGTGCGTGCCATTTTCTGTCCCTCTCGCAAGCGGCGGCAGTCTGTTCGCAAACCGCGCCGCGTTCAAGGACGACGGACTTTACGGCCCCATGACCTCCCCGCCTGCGCTGACCGTCTATATCGACGTCAAGAGTCCCTACGCCTATCTCTCCATCGCTCCCACCAGGAAGCTCGCGGCGGAGTTCGGCATCATCCCCGTCTGGAAGCCCTACACGCTGGAAATCCCGGATTTCCTGGGCGCGGTGGAGACGCGCAACCCGCACCAGTGGCGCCGCGTGCTCTACAGCTATATGGACGCCCGGCGGCTCGCCAACCAGGTCGGGCTGACGGTGCGCGGCCCGCAGAAGATCTTCGACAGCTCCGTTGCCCATATCGGCATGTTGCGCGCCCAGGACCACGGCCGGTTCGAGCCCTATATCGACCGCGTGTTCGAGCGCTTCTGGAAGCGCGAGCTGGAAATCGAGGACCCGGCCGTCATCGCCTCCGCGCTGGAGGAAGCGGGCGTCCCGGCCGCCGGTTTCCCGGAATGGGCGGAAGGCGAGGGCCGCCGGCGCCACGACGCCAACCAGAAGGAAGCGGAGGAGGCCGGCATATTCGGCGTGCCGAGCTACCTTTTCAGGGAAGAATTGTTCTGGGGCGGGGACCGCCTCGGCATGTTGCGCGAACGGATCGAGGAGGCGCTGGCTCAGTGATCGAGCTCTGGATTCCGGTCACGATCTTCGCCGCCTTTTGCCAGAACCTACGAAGCGCCGTCCAGAAGCACCTCAAGGGCGTGCTCTCGACTGCAGGCGCGACCTTCTCGCGGTTCGGCTACGGGGTCCCGGTGCTGGCCGCCTATGTGCTGGCGCTGCATTACGGCGCCGGGATGGACTGGCCCGAGCCGCGGGCGGAATTCTTCATCTACGGTCTCATCGGCGGGGCAACGCAGGTCGGCGCGACATTCTGCCTGGTCTGGCTGTTCTCCTTCCGCGACTTCGCGGTCGGCACTACCTATTCCAAGACGGAGACGGTGCAGGCGGCGCTGTTCGGGCTCATCATCCTCGGCGACGGCGTGAGCCTTGCGGCAGCGGTGGCGATCTTCATCAGCCTGATCGGCGTCATGCTGCTCTCGACGGCGAAGAGCGAACTCGACTGGAGGAAGCTGTGGCTCGGCTGGACCGAGCGGACGGCGCTCATCGGCATCTTCTCCGGCACGCTGTTCGGCGTCTCCGCGGTCGCCTTCCGGGCGGCGTCGCTCTCGCTCGGAAACCCCGAGTCCGGAACCGGGCCGGGCTTCCTGATGCAGGCGGGCTTCACGCTCGCCTTCGTCATCCTGGCGCAGACGGTCGGCATGGCGCTGTGGATGGCGTGGCGCGAGCCCGGCCAGCTTCGCGCCGTGCTCAGGTCCTGGCGCTGGGCCAGCCTCGCGGGCTTTGCCGGCGCGCTCTCCTCGATCGGCTGGTTCACCGCCATGACGCTCCAGAACGTCGCCTATGTCCGCGCGCTCGGCCAGATCGAGCTGGTCTTCAGCTTCGCCGCCGGCATCCTCATCTTCAAGGAACGCAGCTCGCGCCTCGAAATCACCGGCATCCTCCTCGTCGTAGCCGGCATCCTCATCCTGGTGAGCGGTTGAGGAATTGGCGAGCTACTACGATCCAGAGCCTTGGGGATTATCGTCTTGTCGCCACTTGTTTTACACGAGGCGAACGAAAAAAGATTTAACCGAATCCAATTGGTAGTTGAATCCCTTCCAACCAGCTCGTCTTGCTGTAGATTTTAATGGATTTCTTTCCACAAATATATCCCGATTTTGTAGATCAGAAGGAAGATAATGGATAGCATATTTCTGTTGATCACGTGTGGTCAATACTAAGAATAAAGCGAAGTAGATACCCGCATCCATTCTCTCTTTTTGTGGTTTCCAAGCTGCGCCTAAAATTTGTTTAGGAATTATGGATATATCTGAGACTGTTTTTGTCTTTACTTGCGCTAAATATCCACAAAAATCGCAAATTATGTCGGCGCATTTGAAGTTGGTGGGGAGACGCCTCAGCGTATGGTTTCGTTTGCAAGAAGGACAGTGGCAATGTCGAACGACATGCCTTTCTCCATATTCCCCCAGCCTCTGCTTTTGTGTGGCCACTTCAGGCTGCACCCACCGCCATCTGGGCGGATATATGACATTGGGCCGTTTGATATGCAATTAAGTCATGAGGAACATAGATAGAATTAATTCTAAATCGACTTGCATTTTCAGAAAATGTGCTATGATGGGCCCGAGGGAAGCGGCATCCGGAGCCGCGTCCCGCCCGTGCCGACCCGGTGCGGAACGACCCCGATTCAGCCGACAGGTGAAGTGCGCCCTGCGTCTGCCTCGCGCGCGGGCAATCAGGCGCGCGAACCGCGCCGGCGCCGACGCCCGCCCGCGCTGGCGCAGGCGCGCGCGCAGGATACGCGCGAATTAGGGTCCGCTGCTCCGGGAAGCCCGGCAGGGGAAAACGGAACGAAGTGGAACGAAACGGGATGGAGGAACGACATGCTGGCTGCTAACGGATACAGCTTCGAGGAGGCGAATTTGCCGCCACGAAACTGTCTCCTCTCCCGCCTGCGGGAGAGGTCGGGAGAGGGCCCGCTTCCGCCCCGGCGGAAGCGGCGGGCGAAGCCCGGGAGACGCCCGTCACGCCGAGAGACGGCCTCCTTCCCCGGCCCTCCCTCGCAAGCGAAGGAGGAAGAAAGAGGGGCGGAACCCATGCCCCAACCGGCTACAGCATATGAGCCCCACGCATGCAGAACATGACATCGCATGACATTCGATGACACATCGCGCCGGGGCCGCCACGCGGATTGTGCGGCGCGGGGGTTTTGCTACAGTCCGGGCGGCAAGGAGGCCACGCAATGACTGAGTTCGGTCCGGACGCGATCCGGGGCATCGTGCCGCCCATGACGACGCCGTTTTCGGCGGCGGGCGCAATCGAGGAGGCGGCGTTCCGGGCGGAGGCGCGCTTCCTGCTCGATGCCGGAGTCCACGGCCTCGCGGTCGCGGGCAGCACCGGCGAGGGCCAAGCGCTCTCCACCGACGAGGTCTGCCGGCTGACGGCCATCGCGGTCGAGGAGGCGGACGGGCGCGTGCCGGTGGTCGCCGGCATCATCGTCGATTCGACAGCCCAGGCCATAGAGCGCGGCCGGGCGGCGGCGGAAGCGGGGGCGGCTGCGCTTCAGGTCACGCCCGTGCATTACCTCTTCCGGCCCGACGACGCCCACATGAAGGAACACTTCCGCGAGATGGCCGACGCCGTCGCCTCGCCCATCATCATCTACAATGTCGTGCCCTGGACCTATCTCTCGCCGGAGCTCCTGGTCGAGATCATGACGGACATACCGGGCGTGGTGGGCGTCAAGCAGAGCGCGGGCGACCTCAAGCTGTTCGCCGACCTGATGGCGACCGCGCCCGAGGGTTCCCGCATCATGAGCGCGGTCGATGCCCTCATGTATCCCTCCTTCACACTCGGCGCGCACGGCGCGGTCGCGGCGATCCTGACGGCCGCGCCCCGGGCCTGCGTGACCCTCTGGGACGCGGTCGAGGCCGGCGACCACCCGGCTGCGCTCGACCTGCATCTCAGGCTGCTCGCGCTCTGGAACGCGATGATCGACGACAACCTGCCGGCCGCGGTCAAGGCGGCGCTCGACTTCCAGGGCCTTGCGGGCGGCCTGCCGCGCCGGCCCATGCCTGTTGCCTCCAACAGCCAGCGCAGCGCCATCGCCGCCGCCCTCAAGGAGCTGCCGCAATGAACACCATCGGGACTCCCGGCGACATCATGCCGGCCTGGCCGGAGGGCGGCGTCTCCCGCGTGCCCTACCGGCTCTTCTCGGACCGCGGCGTCTATGCGCTGGAGCAGGAGCGGCTCTTCCGGGGGCCGGTCTGGAACTATCTCTGCCTGGAGCTGGAGGTGGCGGAGCCCGGCGACTTCCGCACCGCCTTCATCGGCGAGACGCCCATCGTCGTCGCGCGGGACGAGGCGGGCGAGCTGCGCGGCATGGTCAATCGCTGCGCGCACAAGGGCGCGCTGGTCTGCCTCGCCGAGCGGGGCAACCGCAAACATTTCTCCTGCATCTACCACTCCTGGACCTACCATCTCGACGGGCGGCTGCGCGGCGTGGCGTTTCGCGGCGGGCTGAAGGGCAAGGGCGGCATGCCGGAGGATTTCGACCCCGCCCGCCACCGCATGCAGCCGATCCGCGTCGAGGTGTTCTGCGGTCTCGTCTTCGGCACCTTCGAGCCCGACATGCCGTCGGTCGAGGAGTGGGTCGCGCCGACCATGGCGCATTTCCTCAAGCGCAATCTCGGCGCGCGCCCGCTGAAGGTGCTCGGCACCCACAGCCAGATCATCCACAACAACTGGAAGCTCTACGCCGAGAACGTGCGCGATTCCTACCACGCCACCCTGCTGCACACCTTCTACACCACCTTCAAGGTGAACCGGCTGGACATGGACGGCGGCATCCTGCTCTCGGAAGGCACGCCCTGGCACCATATCAGCTACGCCAAGCGCGCCACCTTCGAGGAGGCGGCGGAATACACCGAGGCGAAGGTCCATTCGGCCAGCTACGAGTCGAAGCTGAACGGCCCGGCGCTGCTGGAGACCGAGGACGAGTTCGACGACGGCATCACCCATTCGGTGCAGTCGATCTTCCCGACCCTGGCGGTGCATTTCACCCTCAACTCGCTTTGCGTGCGCAATTTCGTGCCGCGCGGGCTGGAGGAGACGGAGCTCGTCTGGACCTATCTCGGCTATGCCGACGACAGCGAGGAGATGACGGCCATGCGCGTGCTGCAGGCCAATCTGACCGGCGCCGCCGGGCTGGTCTCGCTGGAGGACGGCTGCATCAACGAATTCGTCCAGCGCGGCACAAGGGGCAGCGGCGACGCCGCGGCCGTGCTGGAGATGGGCGGGCGCGGGCTGGAGTCCAGCGAAAGCTCGCGCGCCACCGAAGTCTCGATCCGCGGCTTCTGGAGCGGCTATCGCGGCCTGATGGGCTACGCATGATCGATGCGGAGACGCGCGGGCGGATCGAGGATTTCCTGCTCGACTGCGCCTGGGCCATAGACGAGGACGAACTGGAAGCCTGGCCGGGCTTCTTCGCCGAGGACGGACGCTACCGCATCACCACGCGCGACAACGAGGCGCGCGGCCTGCCGGTCGGCATCATGCTCTGCGAGGGGCGCGGCATGATGGAGGACCGGGTGCTGGCGCTGCGCACCGCCAACATCTTCGAACCGCACCGCTACCGGCACATTCTCGGCCGCCCCCGGCTGCGCGAGGCGGAAGGCGGGCTGGTCCGCTCGGACAGCAGCTTCATCGTGATGCGCACCATGCAGGACGGCCGCATGGACCTGTTCGCCGCCGGCAATTACCGCGACCTGCTGCGCGTCGAGGACGGGCAGGTAATGTTCCAGGAACGCGCAGCAGTGCTCGAATCCCGCCGCGTCGATGTACTGATCGTCATTCCGATATGACAGGCGAATCAACCGAGGCCGCCCGCCAGTCTCGCGCTCACCAGGCGGTTCAGGCTCACGCCTTCCTCCGCCGCGCGCATTGCCAGAGCGCGGTGCGTTTCCGGCGGCACGCGGACCAGAAACCGGCCGCTATAGGCCTTGTCGGCCAACGGTTCGGGCGGCGTCTCGCCGGCCGCCTGCATGTCCGACACAACCTCACGCACCAGCCGCTTGATGCCGGAAAGCGCTTTCTCCGGGGACGGGGCCAGCCAGCTCAGCGACGGAAACTCGGCGCACAGCCCGACATTCTCGCCGTCCTCGGCGGACCAGGTGATCCGATAGGTGTAGCGGTCGCTCATTCCGCGCCCTCCAGTTTCGCGATTGCCTTTATGACCTGGCGGACCTGATATGGCTTGGCCTTCCCCCTGGCGTTCTGAATGTTCACGCGCGGGTCGCCCGGCCACGGAGTCCGGAAAACGAGATGGCTGGTCCCGCGCTGGCGGGGTGGGCCGAAATAGTGTTCGCATATTCTGGCCAACTCGGTGAAACGGACTCCTTTGGGGTTGTTGCGAAGCGTCTTGAGGATTGCCACCGTGTCCATGACAGAATGATATCGAAAATGATACTATTTGTCGAGATGGCTCAAACGTAATAGAGGGTTTAGCAATGCGACCTTTGAGCGATTCCACGGACATCCAGCACGACGGGCCGAAGCTGCGGGAACGGGCCGAGGCGGACGGCTATGTTCTCATCCGGGGCCTTCTGCCGCGTCCGCTGCTGGAGGAGGTCGCTGCCGAAATCGCGGGGCCGATGGCCGGGGCCGGCTGGATAGAGCCGGGCGCGCCGCTGGCGGGCGCGAAGCCCGATCTCTCCAAGTTCTGCGTGGAGCCGCAGCCGCCCTTCATGGAGGTCTTCTACCGGCAGTTGTCGCTGCGCTCGCTGCACGCCCTCAAGCTCCACGAGAACCTGATGGGCTTCTTCGACAGGCTGTTCGGCGAGGAGGCGTTCTGCCCGCCGCATTTCGTGATGCGGCTCGCCTTTCCCTGCAGGGACGAATACGCAACCCCGGCGCACCAGGACTACACGCATTTCGAAGGCAGCCGGCGCAACTGGGCCGCCTGGATCCCCTTCACCGACATCGACGAGGCGCGCGGCGGCCTCGCTATCGCCGCCGGCTCGCACAAGGGCGGCGTGCTGGACATGCGCCCGGCGCTCGGCGCAGGCCAGATGGTCATCGACGCGGACCTCGACGCCTGCGACTGGCGCTGGAGCCCGATGCGGGTGGGCGACGTGCTCATCCACAACTGCCAGACGATCCACAAAGGCCTGCCGAACTCGTCCGGCGCGATGCGGGTCTCTATGGACTGCCGCTACCAGCCGCTCTCGGAACCGGTCGGCGAGAAATATCTGGGCGTCTCGCACCAGATGCGAAGCTGGGAAGACCTCTATACCGGCTGGGAGGAGGACGACCCGCTCAAATATTACTGGCGGGACCTTCCCCTGACGGTTCAGCCCTTCGAATACCGTTGGTACGACCGGCGGGACGAACGCGCCATCGAGATGGGCGAAGCCGGGGATCCGGAAGCTCTTCTCGCGCTCGAAAACATATCCCTGAAGCACCGCTCCACAGACGTCCGGCGACGGGCCGAGGTCGCCCTGTCGCGCCTGCGGGCGGCGTCGGGCTGAGCGGGCGACGGTCCGTCCGTCACTCCTCCGCCGCCATCACGGCTTCCGCCCGGTCGGGATAGATGATCCGTTCGGCGAAGCGGTGCATGAGGTCGATCTCGTCCTGGCCTCGATAGCGGATATCGCTGCCCTTAATCGCGGCGAGATGCTCGGCGATGATGTTGCGCTTCACCTCGGCGGCGAAGGAGGTCAGGCGGTGATAGGCCTCGGAGATGGTCCGCCCGAGCGTCGTCACGCCGTGCCCGAGCAGCACCACGCAATTGGTGTCGGCGATGAAATCCCTGACTGGGCCGACATCGGTTTCGACGTCGATGTCCGCAGGCAGGTAGTAGGGCGGCTTGCCGTGGATGAACGGCATGTCGAGCGAAAGGATCCGGACTTCCTGGAAGGCCCCGGAGCCGAAGAAGGCGATGGTCTCGTCGTGATGGACATGGATGACCGCGTGGATGTCGGGCCGGAGCCGGAGGATTTCGCGGTTGAGGTTGTGGCCGACGCTGGTCATCGCCTCGCCGTGGAGCAGCCGGCTTGTCGGGATGTCGGTGATGACGATGTTGTCCGCGGTCATTTCCTCAAGGGAAATTTCCGCATGCTTGGTATAGGCCACGCCATGCTCGAAGTCCGGATGCGGCTTGCGGATCACCATGTTTCCGAGTGTGTTGTGGACATAGCCGCGCCTCGCGACCATATGCGCGTAGCGCACGAAGGCGGCGCCGAGCTCCGCATCGAATTCCACCTGCTTGCCCATCCTGCCTCTCCTCCTTGCTGTACTCCAATATCCCATAAATTTCAGGGCATTGA
>JAPOZD010000002.1:9304-13432 GCA_026706245.1 Alphaproteobacteria bacterium | reverse complement strand
GCCGAGCTCCGCAACCACCCGGTCGCGGTCCGTCACCCAAACCGTCTCGCCGGAAGCCGCCAGCCGCACATATTCGCTCAGCCGGCTGTCCAGCGTCTTTATCCCGACCGATCTCATGGGTCGCTAACGTGGCGGCCGGTAGCGACCCTGTCAATCGCGCCGGCGCCGGAACAGTCCCCCAAAGCGTCTGGCCCGGCAGGCGGGGATGTGGGACTCTCGCCGCTTATGGAACCGCGACCCGTCGTCCGGCTCCTGCCCGGCCGGCAGAAGCGCCTCCGGGCGGGGCATCCCTGGGCCTATGCCAACGAAATCGCAATGTCGGCGGAGGCGCGCGCGCTGCCGCCCGGAACGCTCGTCCGCCTGGAGAGCGCCGACGGCGAGGCGCTGGGCGCGGCGATGTTCAACCCCCGCGCGCTCGCGGCCATCCGCCGCCTCGACGCGGATCCGGAACGGGGGATCGATGCGGAGTGGCTTGCGGAGCGGCTGCGGGCCGCGCTCGGGCTGAGAGAGCGGCTCGGCCTCGCGCCCTGGTGCCGGGTCGTCCACGCCGAAGCGGACGGGCTGCCGGGGCTCATCGTCGATCTCTTCGGCCCCGTGGCGGTGGCGCAGCTCAACAGCGCCGGCATGGCCCGGCTCGAAGCACCGCTGGTCGAGGCGCTGCGGGAGACATTGCAGCCGGAGGCGCTGGTCTTCCGCAATGACAGCGCCCAGCGCGGCCTGGAGGGGCTGGAGACGGAGACCCGGCTCGCCTTCGGCGAAGTCTCCGGGCCGGTCGATCTGGTGGAGGGCGGCTGCCGCTTCCTCTGCGACCCGCTCGGCGGGCAGAAGACCGGCTGGTTCTACGACCAGCGCGACAACCGAGCCTTCGCGGCCGGCCTCACAGAGGGCGCACGGGTGCTGGACCTCTACGCCTATCTCGGCGGCTTCGGCGCAAGGGCGGCGCTGGCGGGCGCGTGCGAGGTCGTGATGGTGGACCGCTCCCGCCAGGCGCTGGAGCTTGCCGAGCGCGCGGCGGGGCTGAACGGCATCGGCGACCGCGTCCGGACCGAGCGCGCCGACGCCTTCGCCTATCTGGAGGCGGCGGAGCCGGAGAGCTTCGGCCTCGTCATCGCCGACCCGCCGGCTTTCGTGCGCTCGCGCAAGGACCTGGGCGCGGGGTTGCGCGGCTACCGCAAGCTCGCTCGCCTCGCCGCGCGGCTGGTCGCGCCGGGCGGCTTCCTGCTCGCGGCCTCCTGCTCGCACAACGTCACGGCCGAGGCCTTCGCGCTGGAGGTCGCGCGCGGTCTCGGGCAGGCCGGCCGTACGGGCCGCGTGCTGCGCATGGCCGGGGCTGCCCCCGACCACCCGGTGCATCCCATGCTGCCGGAATCCGCCTATCTCAAGGCGATGGTGCTGCAACTGGATTGAAAGGCGTCAGTCCAGAATCTCGAAATGGGCTTCCGTCGGCGCCCGCCCCACGCCGTTGATCGGCAGGATGTCCTGCGGGCAGGCGGAGAAGGCGACCACGACATCGAGATCAGCCTCGAACAGCACATGGTCGCCCGGCGTCGTCACCGGCGCGGCGAAGGCGAGGCTGCCGCAGTCGTCCCAGGGGATGTTCATGAAGAGGTTGAGCGGGGAGGGCGTCTCCGGCGGCGTCAGGCCGAGCTCATAGAGGGCGGCGGCGAGGTTGTCTGTGCAATTGTCGTGGTATTCCATGCAGCCGAGCAGGCCGTAGCGGTAATTGTCGCAGGCCGCCATCAGCGTGTCGTGGACGCCGGGCGAGGTGTCCTCGACGAGGGTGAGGATCGGCCGGCGGCGGTTGCTGTAGAGCGCGTCGCCGACCTCCGGGCGCATCTTGGTGAGCGTCGCGCGGGTGTGCTCCATCGACATGAACTCGCGCAGGTCGTGGCGCGCGAAGGCCCAGGTGTCCACCACCTGCTCGCCATGCGTGTTGACGACCCTGACCTTCTGCCCCTTGCGCGCGAACGCCGCCTTGCCGCTCCGCGCGGGGATTGTCCGAAGCCCCGACATGACGCGCCTCCCGTGCTGGTCGGAGCCGGCAGGATGAAACGCGCGGCCGGCCGCAGTGTTGCCGCCATCTCGTCGCCGACGCCTTCGACCAGGGTGTCGTAGTGAAACGCGCGGCCGGCCGGGGTCAAGCCGCCGACGGCCGACCCCGCGCGCTTTCGCAGCGTTGACCGGAGGCAGCGAGCATGGCGTATTGGCGCTCTTGCCGCATGGGGGAGACGTCCATGCCGAGGGATCGCGAGACAGACTTGCCGCGCTATACTGCGCCGGGGCGGCCGCTCGGGGCCTATCCGCGCCTGCGCGCAAGGCGCAACCGCCGCGCCGGCTGGACGCGCGCCCTGGTCGCCGAAAGCCGCTTGGGCCCGCAGGATTTCATCTGGCCGCTGTTCGTCGTGGACGGTGAGGGCGTGTCGCAGCCCGTGCCCTCCATGCCGGGTGTGCGCCGCTGGCCGGTGGAGCTGCTGGTCGAGCGGGTCCGGGAAGCGCGGGACGCCGGCATTCCGGCCGTGGCGCTCTTCCCCTATGTCGATCCCGCGCTGAAGACGCATGACGGCGAGCATGCGCTGGACCCGGGGAACATCGTCTGCCGGGCGATCCGGGCGGTAAAGGAGGCCGTGCCGGAGATGGGCGTGGTGTGCGATGTGGCGCTCGACCCGTTCACCACCCACGGTCAGGACGGCATCGTGCGCGACGGGCAAATCCTGAACGACGAGACCGTGCATGCGCTCTGCGAGCAGGCGCGGGTGCAGGTCGAGGCCGGCTGCGACGTCATCGCGCCATCGGACATGATGGACGGGCGCGTGGGCGCCATCCGCGACACGCTCGACGCGGCAGGGCACGAGGACGCCTCGATCCTCGCCTATTCGGCGAAATACGCCTCGGCCTTCTACGGACCCTTCCGGGATGCGGTCGGCTCCGCCGGCGCGCTCGGCGCGGCCGACAAGAAGACCTACCAGATGGACCCGGCGAACACCGAGGAGGCGCTCCGCGAAATCGCGACCGACCTCGCCGAAGGCGCCGACATGGTGATGGTCAAGCCGGGCCTGCCCTATCTGGATGTCATCCGCCGGGTGAAGGAGCGCTTCGGCGTGCCGACCGTGGCCTACAACGTCTCCGGCGAATATTCGATGCTGAAGGCGGCCGGCGAGCGCGGCTGGCTCGACTACGATTTGGTGCTCATGGAGAGCCTCATGGCCTTCAAGCGCGCCGGCGCCGACGCCATCCTCACCTACGCGGCGATGGAAGCCTGCGAGCTTCTGGCGGACCGTTGAACCGGCCGCCCGTCCTCAGGGGTGCGGGCCCCAGGGGGCGGCGAGGAGAAGCTGGTTCTGCTGCGACATGATGAGCGGGCGGATCTTGCCGGCGAAGGTCCTGAAAGCGTCGTCCGCATAGAGCGCCGCCCAGTGCCGGCGGCGGTCGGCGTCGTCGTCGAATTTCCAGAGATGGACGAGCTGGTTCAGCGCGCCCGCGTCGGACTGGAAATAGCCCACCAGCTTGTCGCTGTGCGGCTCCAGCGCCGGCCATCCGTATTGGGAATAGACCTCCACCGCCTCGCCCATCTTGCCGACATAGAGCGTGTAGGTGCGCAGTTCGTACAGGGCCATTCTCGTTTTCCTCTCGTTGTCCCGTCCGGGGTCAGCCGCCGACGACCTTCACATCGGCGTTGCGCTCCACGGTGTGGATCAGCGCATTCACGTCCTCGCCGCCGCCATGTTCGTTCACGGCCTGCTGGAACAGGTTGCGCGCCACGTTGGCCATGAACATCGGTGCGCCGCTGTCCACGCCGAGCTGGGTGGCGAGGCGCACGTCCTTCAGCATCAGCTCCAGCGCGAAATTGGACTTGCCGGACCCGTCCACCAGGCGCGGCAGGGTGAATTCCGTCGTGTAGCTGCGCGCGGAGCCCTTGTGCAGCACCTCGGCGCAGGCGGCGAGGCTGAGGCCGTTTTTCACGCCCATCGCCACCGCCTCGAAGGTGGCGGCGCGCACGCTCGCGGCGATGACATTGTTGACGAGCTTCATTGCGTGGCCCGCGCCGACATCGCCGCAATGGAAGACATTCGGGCTGATCGCCTCGAAGGTCTCGCGCATGCGGGCGAACTGCGCTTCCGTGCCGCCGGC
>JAPOZD010000002.1:0-9266 GCA_026706245.1 Alphaproteobacteria bacterium | reverse complement strand
TGGCATTCGGGTCGCCGGTCGTCTTGTCCACGATGATGCCGCCCGGCGCCATGCCCGCGGCCAGCCCGCCCTCGCCGAAGATCGCATCGCGAACCTCGTTCGAGGTCGGCAGGCAGAGCAGCACCGCCTCGCAGGCCTGGCCCAGCGCCTCGAGGCTCTGGGCCGGCTGCGCGCCCGCCGCCGCCATGTCCTGCACGGCCTCCGGGCGCAGGTCGAACGCCCTCAGCCTGCGGCTGACCAGCAGCCGGCGCGCCAGCGCCCCGCCCATATTGCCGAGGCCGACATATCCGAGTTCCATGAAACGCGCTCCCTCTCTCCCGCGATGCCCCTCCGGAGGCAGGATAGTGCAGCTGCCCGCCGAAAAGAACTTCATGCGCGGAGCCATTTGACCGCCGCCCGGACGAAGCCGTTATACTGTCGGTATGAAAACAGCCGTATCGATTCCCGACGACATTTTCGAACGCGCGGAACGCCAGGCTTCGCAAGAGCGGAGATCACGAAGCGAAGTGTACGCGGCGGCGCTGGACGAATATCTTGCGCGCCGTGCGCGTGAGGAGATAACCGACACGATGAACCGCGTATGCGACGAGGTTGGCGGGGCCGATGACGCCTTCCTCAGCGCGGCGGGCCGGCAGGTGCTCGATCGCGTCGAATGGTGATCTCCCAGGGTGACGTGTGCTGGGCCGAGTTGCCGGAGCCCACAGGTTCCGGACCGGGATTCCGGCGACCGGTCGTCATCGTCCAGGGGGACGCCTTGAATCGAAGCCGGCTGGCCACGGCGGTCTGCGTGCCGATCACAAGCAATCTGCGATGGGCCGACGCGCCGGGGAACGTGCTGTTGACCGCGGGAATGACGGGTTTGCCGAAGGACTCTGTCGCGAACGTGTCGCAGGTCGTCGCTCTCGACCGGACGCTTCTCGAAGAACGAACAGGCCGGATCTCGCAGGCGAAGATCGATTTACTGCTTGCCGGCCTCGACATTGTCCTCGGACGATAGCTCAGCCCGCCTCAGCGCTTTTTCGGCAGGTCGAGGCGGACGGAGAGTTCCTTCAGCCGGGCGGCTTCGACCGGGGCGGGTGCGCCCATCATCAGGTCCTGGCCCTGCTGGTTCATCGGGAAGGCGATCACCTCGCGGATATTGGGCTCGTCGGCGAGCAGCATGACGATGCGGTCGATGCCGGGTGCGGAGCCGCCATGCGGCGGCGCGCCGAATTTGAGCGCCGACAGCATGCCGCCGAAGCGCGCTTCGACTACCTCCGGCCCGTAGCCGGCGATCTCGAACGCCTTGTACATGATGGCCGGGTCGTGGTTGCGGATGGCCCCGGAAGACAGTTCCACACCGTTGCAGACGATGTCGTACTGGAACGCCTTGACCTCCAGCGGGTCCATGCTTTCGAGCGCCTCGAGCCCGCCCTGCGGCATGGAGAAGGGGTTGTGGCTGAAGCCGACCCGCCCCGTGGCCGCGTCCCGCTCATACATCGGGAAATCGACGATCCAGCAGAAGCGGAACGCGCCTTTCTCCAGAAGGTCCAGGTCCTCGCCGAGCCTGGTGCGCGCCGCGCCCGCAAGGTCCGCCGCCTTCTCCGGTTTGTCCGCCGCGAAGAACACGGCGTCTCCCGGGCCCGCGCCGGTCGCCTCGCGCAAGGCCGTCACGCGCCCCTCATCCAGAAACCTGGAGATCGGGCCGCGCGCCCCGCTCTCGTCGAGCGTGACATAGGCGAGGCCGCCCGCGCCCCGCTCGCGCGCCCAGTCCTGCATGCGGTCGAAATAGCTGCGCGGCTGCGCCGCCCCGCCGGGCGCGGGAATGGCGCGCACCACGCCGCCCTGAGCGATGCCGCGCTCGAAGATCGAAAAGCCCGAGCCTCGGAAAATCTCCGTCGCCTCGGCGATCTCTATGGGGTTGCGCAGGTCCGGCTTGTCGCTGCCGTATTTCAGCATGGCGTCCTCGAAGCCGATGCGCGGGAAGGGCGGCGGCGTGACCTCGCGGCCGTCCGCGAACTCCTCGAACACGCCGGCCAGAACCGGCTCGATGGCGTCGAACACGTCCTCCTGCGTCACGAACGCCATCTCGAAGTCGAGCTGGTAGAACTCGCCGGGCGAGCGGTCGGCGCGCGCGTCCTCGTCGCGGAAGCAGGGCGCGATCTGGAAGTAGCGGTCGAAGCCCGCGATCATCAGCAATTGCTTGAACTGCTGCGGCGCCTGGGGCAGGGCGTAGAACCTGCCCGGATGCAGCCGCGAGGGCACCAGGAAGTCGCGCGCGCCCTCCGGACTTTCCGCCGTCAGGATCGGCGTCTGGAACTCGCGGAAGCCCTGCTCGATCATCCGGCGGCGGATCGAGGCGATGATGTCCGAGCGCAGCGCGATATTGCGCTGCATCTTGTCGCGGCGCAGATCGAGGAAGCGGTAGCGCAGCCGCACCTCCTCGCCGTAGTCCTCCTCGCTGTTCACCTGAAGCGGCAGGGGCTCGGCCGCGCCCTGCACGGCGATTTCGCGAATGGAGACTTCGACCTCGCCCGTCGGCAGCGCCGGATTGACCGTCTCGGCATCCCGCTCCACGCATTCGCCGGTGACGGTGAGCACCGTCTCGTTGCGCGCCGCATCCAGCATGGCAAAGGTCTCCGCGCGGCTCGAATCGATCACGCACTGCGTCAGCCCGTAGCGGTCCCGCAGGTCCACGAACAGGAGGCTGCCATGGTCGCGCTTGCGGTGGACCCAGCCGGAGAGGCGGACGGTGCTGCCGACATCGGCGCGGCGCAGCGCGCCGCAATCGTGTGTGCGGTAGGGGTGCATGGGATTCGGGCTCGTCTCGCGAAGGTCGCGCGGGAATGGGATGAGCGGGCTGGCTTGTCAAGCCGCGTAGCGCACCTTATGAGCCCGCCCCATGCCCTCTTCGACATCGCCGACCCCCGACCCGCACCCCATCGACACGCAGGCGGAGCTGGAGGCGTTCTGCGCCCGGCTGCAGGACGCGGACTATGTGACGGTCGATACCGAGTTCATGCGGGAGTCGACCTACTGGCCGCAGCTCTGCCTGATCCAGCTTGCGGACGCGGAGACCGCGCGGGCGGTCGATACGCTCGCGCCCGGCCTCGACCTCAAGCCTGTCTGGGGGTTGCTGGCCTCGCCCGTGCCCAAGGTCATGCACGCCGCGCGCCAGGACATCGAGATTTTCTTCCATATGGGCGGGGTCATCCCCGAGCCGCTGCTCGACACGCAGGTGGGCGCCATGGTCTGCGGCTTCGGCGACCAGGCGGCCTATGACACGCTGGTAAAGCACTTCGCCGGGCGGCGGCTCGACAAGCGCGCCCGCTTCGCCGACTGGTCGCGCCGCCCCCTTCCCGAACGACAGATCGACTATGCGCTCGCCGATGTCGTCTGGCTGCGCGCCGTCTATGAGGGCCTCGCAGGGGAACTGCGCCGCAACGGCCGTGCCGACTGGGTGGAGGAGGAAGAGGCCGTGCTGCTGGACCCCGAGACCTACCGGCTCGATCCCGAGCATGCCTGGAAGCGCCTCAAGACCCGCAGCGGAGACCCGGCCTATCTTGCGGTCATCCGCGCGGTCGCCGCCTGGCGGGAGCGCGAGGCCCAGCGGCTCGACCTGCCGCGCAACCGCGTGCTGCGCGACGACGCCCTGCTCGATGTGGCGGCCCAGGCGCCAGCGGACGCGGACGCGCTGGCCCATTGCCGGGGCGTGACGCGCGGCATGGCGAACGGACGGCTCGGTCCGGGCCTGCTGGCGGCCGTGGCCGAGGGCAAGGCCGTGCCGCCGGAGGACCGCCCGCAGCCGGCGCCTCAGAGGGAACGGCCGCGAGGCGTCGGCCCTGCCATGGAACTGCTGCGCGTGCTGCTCAAGGCGCGCGTGGAGCATGAGGGTGTGGCGCAGAAGCTCGTTGCCAGCAGCGAGGACCTGGAAGACCTGGCGGGCGGCGCGGAGGACGGGCCCCTGCTCAGGGGGTGGCGCAGGGAGCTGTTCGGAGCGGACGCCCAGCGCCTGCTTCGGGGCGAACTGGCGCTGACCTTGAAGCGGGGCCGGGTCGAGGTGTCAGAGCTCCCGTAACTCCGGGGAAAGGTCGAGCGCGGCGGCGAGCGCGGCCAGCCGGCGTTCGACTTCCGGGCTGATGAAGTCCCGATGGACCGAGAGCGCGAGCGTCTTCGACTTGCGCTTGAGCCGCGCCCCCTCGATGCCGGGCGCGAGCGTCATGGCCAGCCTGAGCGCAAGGCCCACCGAGAGCGCCCTGTTGCGGGCGTCCTCCGCTATCAGCATGCGCGCAGGCCCGGTCCAGTCCCGATCGATGCGCCCGTCGTAACGCGCGGCCATGACGAGGCCGAGAAAGGCGCGTTCCGGGTGCTCGATGGCGACCGCAGGCAGGCGGAAAGCGCGCATGAAGGCGTGCTCCGCGCGGTAGGACGGATGCTCCATGCCGGCGATATCGACGAGGCGGCAGGCCGCTTCCGCGATGCGCTCCTCGGCGGGAGGGAGGCCCAGGCCCAGCGCCGAGACCCAGGCCATGAGCGTGTCCGGAGTCATGCGCTGGCGGGCGCCGCTGCGCCCGATGCGGGTGCAGACGGCCAGCAGCGGGTCCCGCTTGCGCCGCTTCTTGCGCCGGCGGTGCAGCATCAGGCCTTCGCGCAGGCCGGCGCTTGAAAAGACGATCCGCTCCGCTCCGCTCCGGTCGATCAGCTGCTGCATGATTTCGGCCGCCGCCGGCAGGTGCGGCCGGCGGCGCGGGGAGACCGGGGTAAGCTCGGCCAGGCTGCCGCTGCTCATCCGGGTCAACATGCCGCAGAATTCGCGCGCCTCCCGCGCCGGCACCGCATATTGGTGGATGATGTCGAGGGGATGGCGGCTGTGGGTCAGGTGAAGCCGCGCCCAGGCCCGCCACGACCCGCCGATGCAATAGAGGCTGCCCGGCGGACCGGAGGGCTGCAGCCAGCCGGTTCGGTCCAGGCTTGAGGCGACATGCCGGGCGGTTTCCTCGCGGCTTCCATTGTCGGCGAGGCGAAGCACGCCCAGCGGAAAACTGTCGTTGTCGGCGGCCCGGCCGTCCCCGACGCGCACGAGTTCGAGGCTGCCGCCGCCGAGGTCGGCCACCACGCCGGCTGCGTCGGGTATGGCGCCGAGGACCCCCCGCGCGCCCGCCATCGCTTCGTCGGCGCCGCTCAGGATCTCGATTGTCCGTCCGCTCACTCCCTCCAGATGGCGGGCGAATTCGGCCCCGTCGCTGGCGTCGCGCATCGCCGCGGTCGCATAGGCCTCGAGCCGGTCCACCCGCAGCAGCGCGGCGATATTGACGAACCGCAGGAACGCCTGTTCGGCAAGCGTGCAGCCCGCCGGGTTCAGCCTGCCGGTGCGGTTCAGGTCCGCGCCGAGCTGGCAGGTCGCCTTGTCGTTGAAGAGCGGGCGGAAGCTGTCCAGCCGGTTGCCATAGACAACCAGCCGCACGGAATTGGAGCCGATATCGACAATGCCGACCCGGCGCGAAGCCCGCGTCTGCTGTGACACTGGCGCGAAATCCGGGCTAGACGGGCGCGGGCAAGGGTTCGGGCTTCTTGGCCGAGCGCTCCAGCGCGCTGCCGCGTCCGGAAAGGCTCGGGTTCGTCATGAAATACTGGTGCGCGGAGAAGGGCGCCATGCCGGCCTCCGTGCGGGTATAGCTGCCGTCCGGGCCCAGCACCCAACTCTGCGCCGTATCGTTCAGATTGGCGACCATGATCTGGTCCAGTATCTGCTGGTGGACGGTCGGGTTGTCGATCGGCACGAACGCCTCGACGCGGCGGTAGAGGTTGCGCGGCATCCAGTCCGCCGAACTGATGAACACCCCGGCATGGGGCGAGGGCAGGCCGTGGCCGGCCCCGAAGCAGGCGATGCGCGCATGTTCGAGGAACCGCCCGATGATGCTCTTGACCCGGATATTGTCCGAGAGGCCCGGAACGCCCGGCCGGAGGCAGCAAATGCCGCGCACGACAAGGTCGATCTCCACGCCCGCGGCGGATGCGCGGTAGAGCGCGTCCACGACTTCGGGATCGACCAGCGCATTCATCTTGGCCCAGATCTGCGCCGGGCGCCCGGCCTGGGCGTGGGCGATCTCGTCTTCGATCAGCTCCAGCAGCCGGGGCGCCAGCGACAGCGGGGAGACGGCGATCTTGTCGAAGCGCTCCGGCTCCGCATAGCCGGTTGTGTAGTTGAAGAGGAGGGTTGCGTCGTTGCAGAGCGTCCGGTCCGTCGTGAAGAAGGACAGGTCCGTGTAGATGCGCGCATTGACCGGGTGGTAGTTGCCGGTGCCGTAATGGGCGTAGCTGCGCAGCCCGTCGGCCTCGCGGCGGACGACGAGCGAGAGCTTGCAATGCGTCTTGAGGTCGATGAACCCGTAAACCACCAGCGCGCCGGCGCGCTCCAGGTTCCGGGCCCAGCGGATATTGGCCTCCTCGTCGAACCGCGCCTTGAGCTCCACCAGCGCAGTCACCGACTTGCCCGCCTCCGCGGCCTCGATCAGCGCGGCGACGATGGGAGACTCCTCCGAGGTCCGGTAGAGCGTCTGCTTGATCGCCACCACATCCGGGTCGCGCGCCGCCTGGCGCAGGAAGCGCACGACGACGTCGAAGCTCTCATAGGGGTGGTGGACGACGATGTCCTTGGCGCGGATGGCGGCGAAGCAGTCGCCGCCGAAATCGCGGATGCGCTCCGGGAAGCGGGGCTCGAAGGGCTGGAACAGAAGGTCCGGCCGCCGTCCGTCGATGAGCTGGTCCATGTCGCCGAGGCCGACCGGGCCTTCAAGCGTGAACACATCGCCGATCTCGGCGCCGAGCCGCCTTGTCAGCGCGACCGCGAGCGCCTGCGGCATTCTCGAATCGATAGAGAGCTGCACCACATTGCCGCGCCGGCGCCGTCTGAGCGCCGACTCGAACAGGCGCACGAGGTCCTCCGCCTCCTCCTCGATCTCCATCTCGCTGTCGCGGATGACGCGGTAGGAGCCGGCGCCGCGCAGCTCGAATCTCGGGAAGAGATGCCCGAGGAAGAGCGCGACCAGGTCCTCGACGGCCAGATAGCGCCGCGCAGGCCCGGGCAGGGCGACGAAGCGGTCCAGCTTGCCGGGAACCGGCACCAGCGCCTCGAAGTCGCGCCCGTCCGAGGGGCTGTGGAGGTCCACGGCCAGCCCGAAGCCCGAATTGGGAATGAACGGGAAGGGATGCGCCGGATCGACCGTAAGCGGCGTCAGCACCGGGAACACGTCGCTCATGAAATAGGCTTCGAGCCAGCTTCGGTCCTCTCCGGAGAGGGTGCGGCCGTCCACGAGGTCGATGCCCGCCCGGCGCAGTTCCGGCTGCAGGCGCCGCCAGCAGGCCTGCTGGCCTTCCACAAGGATGCGCGCGCGGCTGTCGATGGCCTCGAGCTGTTGCGCCGGCGTCAGCCCGTCGGCGCTCGGCGTGCGCACGCCGGCGGCCTCCTGGCCCTTCAGGCCGGCGACGCGGACCATGTAGAACTCGTCGAGATTCTGCGCGGAGATGGACAGGAAGCGCAGTCGCTCCAGAAGAGGGTGAATCGGGTTCGACGCCTCTTCCAGCACGCGCTCGTTGAAGGCCAGCCAGGACACCTCGCGGTTGATGAACCGCGCCGGCGACTCCAGATCCGACCACTCGAATGCGCCACCGTCTATCGGCATGGTCCTCTGCGGCTCCTTTCGGCCCCGAACGAGCGTCCCCGCCTCTCCGGCAACCCGGAATTCCAGCGGAGTTATACACCAACTCCCGCCCGGTTACGCGCGGAGGCGACGCAGGCCCGTGACATTGGCGAGAAATCCGGGCTAGCTTGTGCGCTCCGATCCGGATGGGAATGATTATGGCTGGTGTTTCCCGGGCCAACGGCCACCGCTTCAAAGGCTTCCAGACGGCCGAAAGCGGCGTGCCGGAGAAGCTGCGGCCCGACCCGGCCGAATGGTCCTTCGACCTCGACGAGACGCTGAGGGCGGTGTTCGGCTACCACGCCGACATTCCGGACGACGCCTTCACGGCCTCGACCCTCGGGAATGAACGCGAGGGCAATGCCGTCCTGATCGACGAGAAGGGCCATCTGCTGACCATCGGCTACCTGGCGACCGAGGCCGACGAAGTGACGCTGACCGATGTCGAAGGCTCGCAATGCCCGGCGCGCGTGGTCGGCTACGACCAGGTGACCGGCCTCGGCCTGCTGCGGGCCGACCGGCCGCTGGACTGCCGGCCGATGACGCTCGGCAGCGTCACCGACCTCAGCGTGGGCGACAATGCGGTCGCGGCGGCCGGCGGCGGCCGCGATTTCGCCATGGTGGTGTCGGTGGTCTCGAAGCGCGAGTTCGCCGGTTACTGGGAATATCTCCTCGACGAGGCGGTGTTCACCTCGCCGCCGCATCCCCGCTGGAGCGGCGCGGCGCTGATAACCCGGCAAGGGGTGCTGGCGGCGGTCGGCTCGCTCTATGTGCAGGACAGCCTGCCCGGCGAGCAAACTCGGCCCGGCAACATGTTCGTGCCGGTCGAATTGCTGCACCCGATCTTCGAGGACATGGCGACCACGGGCCGGGCCGCGCGCCCGCCGCGCCCCTGGCTCGGCATGTTCGGCGCGGAGGTCGAAGACCGGGTGGTCATCGCCGGCCTGACCGACGACGGACCGGCCGACGATGCCGGGCTCAAGGTCGGCGATCTTGTGCTGGGCGTTGCCGGCGAGCCGGTGGGCGGCCTGTCGGACTTCTACCGCGCCGTGTGGTCGCTTGGCCCGGCCGGCGTGGAAGTGCCGCTGGATGTCTATCGCGACGGGGAACTGGTGCATGTCGCCGTCCGGTCCGCCGACCGCCGCAGCTTCCTGAAGACACCCAACCGACATTGACCGGGTTTCCGCGATGAATGAATCCGAACGCATCTACCTGCTGGAGCGCCTGGAGCGCCTGGGCGCGGAGGACGATGCCGAGGCGTTGCAGGCGGCGCGGGAACTCGCGGCGCGCATCTCCGACGGCGGCCTGGACTGGGACGAGCTGATCGCGCCGGAAGACCCGCCGGAAAGCGATTTCACCGAGGCCGACTTCGACCTTGAAGAAGAGGGCGAGGACGATGCCGAAGACGGCCCGCCGCGCGAGGGCGACGGTTCGTCCGAGGTCCAGCTCCTGCAGAAACTGCTGGAGCGCAAGGGGACGTCGCGCGCGCTGAAGGAAGAGTTGCAGGAAATGCGCCGCGATGCGGCCTCCGAAGAGGGGCTCTCGGATATGGACCGGCGCTATATCCAGGCGCTGGCGAAGAGGCTA